>DASQYQ010000129.1:0-6775 GCA_035639115.1 Sphingomicrobium sp.
GCCCAGGTCTTCCTTGGCGTGCATCGGCGGAGCGGTGAGGGCAGGCGCGGCGGGCCCCGCCATAGCCGGAGCCATGTGCGCCGCCGCGATCATCGCCGGCGCTTCGCGCTTGACCTTGATTCTGCGCTCGCCGTCAGCGACCTCGATCTCGGTCAGCTCGTTGTCAGTCAGCAGCTCCGCGAGCTCGCGGACCAGCGCCGGGTCGATCCTCATCGCGCCGCCGGTGTCGTCCTTTGGGGCGCCAGGCTTGGACGCTTGGGCCATTCACTCTTCCCCTATTGAATCTGGCTCTTCGCCTGGTTTGCGGCTGCTCCCTTGCAGAGGTGCGCCGCCGCGTCCAGTGCAAGGACGTAGCCGAGCGGCCCGAAACCGATGATCGAGCCGCGCGTGACCTGGCCGAGCAGGCTCGTTCGTCGGAAGCCTTCGCGGGCATAGATGTTGGTGAGATGCACCTCGATGACCGGGATCGGCAGCGCCGCTACGGCATCGCGGATCGCGACCGACGTGTGGGCGTAGGCGCCGGCGTTGAAAATCACCGCCGATGCCTTCGCGAGCGCCTCGTGAAGCCAATCGACCAGCACCCCCTCGTGGTTCGACTGGCGGACGTCGAGCTTGAGCTTCAGCGCCTTTGCGCGCTCCTCCAGAGTCGCCTGGATATCCGCCAGCGTCTGGCTGCCGTAGATGCGCGGCTCGCGGGTGCCGAGCAGGTTGAGATTGGGCCCGTTGAGGACGAAGATCGTATCGGTCATTTGCGCCGCCGCGTGGACCTTCCTATCTGCGCTTTGTCAATGAGTATCGACGGCTCACTTTCGGTCCGCGTGAATGGCGAACACCGGCGCGTTCCAGGCGGGACGAGCGTCGCAGAGATGGTGAATCTGCTCGGCCTTGATCCGCTTCGAGTCGCGGTCGAGCGCAATCTCGAGGTCGTCCCGCGCTCGACGCTTGATCAGGTGTGCGTCGAGGACGGCGACGATTATGAGATCGTGCATTTCGTTGGAGGCGGGTGAGTGAACGCTCCGCAATCGTTCAATTCGGACACATGGACCGTCGCCGGACGGACCTTCGCCTCGCGGCTCATCGTTGGCACTGGGAAGTACAAAAGCTTCGAGGAGAATGCGGCCGCTCTCGAGGCCTCGGGAGCGGAGATCGTGACGGTTGCGGTGAGGCGGGTGAACATCGCCGATCCCAATCAGCCGATGCTGACCGACTTCATCGATCCGAAGAAGGTCACATATCTTCCGAACACAGCCGGCTGCTTCGCTGCAGACGACGCGATCCGAACGCTGAGGCTCGCGCGCGAGGCGGGCGGCTGGAACCTCGTGAAGCTCGAAGTCCTTGGCGAGGCGAAGACTCTCTATCCCGACATGCGCGAGACGCTGCGGGCAACCGAGGCGCTGGTCAAAGAAGGCTTCGAGCCGATGGTTTACTGCGTCGACGACCCCATTGCTGCGAAACAGCTCGAGGAAGCCGGAGCGGTCGCGATCATGCCGCTTGGTGCGCCCATCGGGTCTGGCCTCGGAATCCAGAACCAAGTGACCATCCGCCTCATCGTCGAAGGGGCGAGCGTCCCGGTCCTCGTCGATGCAGGCGTCGGCACGGCAAGCGATGCAGCGGTCGCAATGGAGCTCGGCTGCGACGGGGTGCTGATGAACACCGCCATCGCCGAGGCGAAAGATCCGGTGCTGATGGCTCGCGCGATGAAGGCCGGAGTCGAGGCCGGACGGCTGTCGTACCTCGCCGGGCGTATGCAGAAACGCCGCTATGCCGATCCCTCGAGCCCGCTGGCGGGACTGATCTAAGCCGCGGGCGCTTCCGCATTCTGAGCAGGGACTCCGGCCGAGAGCAGGCGCTCGACCTCGTCACCGACCGCCTTGCTCATGACTCGGACTCCGTCTGAGTCGCAGTGGAACTCGTCGATGAAGGTCAGTTCGTCCTGCATCCCCCATCCGGCAAGCGGCACTCCGAGGCGGTTCGCGATCGCCTTTCGCTCGGCGTAGAAGGGCTCGTTGAACTTCCGGAAATTGGCGAATGCCCGCTCTTGGCTCGGGTGGAAGGGCTTGCCGAGCCCGCATTCGAGCTCGATCGCCGTTGGCTTTGTCTTCTCGAAGAAGGTCGATTGCTGGATCAGGACCAGAGGAGATTTGTAAACTCGGCAAACGCTCACGATGATGGACGCCCACAGGCCCGTGAACGCCTTCAATCGTTCGAAATTTCGCTCGGGATCGTTCCCGACCAGCCTCTTGCCTTCGGCAGCGCCCCTGATCTGGGAGCGGTTCGGAGAGCCGAAAATCGGGTCGGCAATGCTGCATTCGCAAAAGCCGGCGAGGTCGCCGCCGTTTGAGAATACGACGACTTCCGGCGCATGCTTCGCTCCCGCGATCAGCCCCACTAAGAGGGCTTGCAGATTGCGGCTGTTCCCGCCCGGAATGGTCGCGTTGGCGAACGGGAATCCAAACCGCTCCGCGAGCAGCGATGGCAGGCAGTTCTCGTTGCCGGCGACGCCGAAGCCGAAAAGGTTGCTCGCTCCGAGGGCGATCCCGTAGCGGTCGCTACTGAGGCAATCTCCAACCGAATATTCCCTCCCCTTGAGGGTGCTGTGGCGAAAACCCGCCGCGTCGGTCGAATAGCCATCGGCACGCTGGTTCGAGCGATATGCGAGGACGTCCCCGCGGAAGCCGATTTCTTTGCGATTTTCGAAAAATTCGCGCATTTCGGGCCGAAGCTCGATGATCTTTTCGTAGTCAGCCATGGGCCTTCAATATCCTATTTCGCCGCAAGGACTATGTGCGCCGCCATTGGAGCGTCGATTCCTTCCGGCCCTTCGAACCGTCGCAGCGCTTCCTCGACGCGTTCGAACACGCGCTCGAGGCTTCCAGGCTCGCGGTCCTCAAGTTCCGTTCCCATCGGAGTGCCATAGCAAAGCGCAGTCGCCGCATCGCGCGCCGACGGGCTTCGGCTTTTGAGCTCGACGGTCTCGATGTCGACGGTGTCGAAGCCGGCCTCGTGAAGGTCCTGCTCGATCCTGTGCGTGTCGGAATAGCCGAACGGACCCTCCGTCATGAACATTGGAGGATCGTCGGGGAAGCTGTCGATAAGCACCTTCTGGGCGGCATTGGTAAGATCGTTGCGGTCGATCCGGTCCCAGATCGCGAGAAGGTAGTGACCGCCGTCGCATAGCACCCGTCGTGCCTCGGCGTGGCCGCGAACCTTGTCAGGGAAGAACATCGAGCCGAACTGGCAGACGACGAGGTCGAAGGCGCCGTCGTCGAAGGGCAGGTCCTGCGCATCGGCCTGAGTGAACGTGACCTGGTCGGACTTCAATCTCTCGGCAGCCATGTCGAGCATGGGCTGATTGAGATCCGTTGCAACGATTTTGACGTCGGGCATGGCTTGGTTGAGCGCCTGAGTGACGGCGCCGGTGCCTGCCGCCGTCTCAAGGATGCGCTTCGGCTTCAACGCCGCGGCTCGCCGCGCGAGCTCCTCGGCATAGGGGCGGAAGATCAGCGGGACCATGAGTAGGTCGTACTTGGCGGGGACCGACCCGCTGAATCGCAGCTCCTGGTCTTTCATGAAAAAGCCCCTTCTACGCAAATTACCGAATAGGCAGTCGGTGCGCCCACAGCATAGCGAGACCGGAACATGCGCCCGAACTGATATGTTCTTAGGGCGTCCGGAGGTGCAATGTGCAAGCAATCCTAACGGACTTCGTCGGTGAGCGCGAGGCGATGGTCGAACGGCAGCTGCGGCGCCGAGGGATCGACGACCCGAAGATTCTCGAGGCATTCCTGAAGGTCCCGCGCGAGGCGTTCGTCAGTCCCGACTACGCACATCTCGCCTACGGCGACTATCCGCTGCCGATCGAGGCCGGTCAGACGATATCGCAGCCTTTCATTGTCGCGCTGATGATCCAGGCTGCAGGAATTGGCGCAGACGACAAGGTGCTCGAGGTCGGCGCGGGCTCAGGATATGCAGCGGCCGTCATCAGCCGGATCGCCGCCAAGGTCGTCGGAATCGAACGGCAGCACGATCTGATCGACATCGCGCGAGAGCGGCTGCGCCAGCTCGGATACGACAATGTCGAGATCATCGAGGGCGACGGCACGAAGGGCTGTCCCGAACAGGCTCCCTTCGATTCGATCCTCGCAGCAGCGAGCGGGAGCCACGTTCCCCAACCGCTGATCGACCAGCTCGCCAATGGCGGATGCATCGTCATGCCGATCGGCCAGCCCGGCTGGCCGCAGGAGCTGGTCAAGGTGACGAAGCGAGCCGATGGGACGGTCGAGCGCCAGAACCTCGGAGGTGTCCGGTTCGTTCCGCTGATCGGGGAGGAGGGCTGGAAAGATGCTTGATAGTGAACTCGACTCCCTTCCTCGGCTCGTCGCGGAGGCCGCCGAGCCGCTGCCCGAGATCGACGATCCGGCCTTCGGAGCGATGTTCGACCGCTTCGCCGATGCGCGTGTCGTCTGCCTCGGGGAGGCAAGCCACGGGACGAGCGAATTCTATCGCGCCCGCGCCGCCATTTCGCGCCGCCTGGTCGAGCGCCACGGGTTCAACATTATCGCGGTCGAGGGCGACTGGCCCGATTGCGCGACGGTCGACCGCTACGTCCGCCATCGGCCGCCGCGGGAACTGGACTTTCGTCCATTCGAGCGTTTCCCGCTGTGGATGTGGCGTAACCGCGAGGTCGACGCATTCATCCGGTGGATGCGCAAGCATAACCACAACCGCGCTTATGATCGGATGTGCGGCTTTTACGGGCTGGACCTCTACAATCTGAGCGCATCCATCGAGGCGGTCATCGAATTCCTCGACAAAGAGGATCCGGAGCTCGCAGCGCTGGCGCATCGCCGCTACGGTTGCCTCGAGCCCTGGGCCGATGACCCAGCCGTGTACGGCCGCCACTCGCTCCTCGAAGGCTATGCCCGCTGCGAGGTGGGCGTCATCCAAATGCTGAAAGACCTGCTTCAGAAGCGGGTCGATTGCTTCGGTCCCGAATGCGACGATTGGCTGGACGCAGCGGCCAATGCGCGCCTCGTGAAGGACGCCGAGGCCTATTACCGGATCATGTACCATGGCTCCGCAGAGAGCTGGAATCTGCGCGACCAGCACATGTTCGACACGCTGAACATGATCCTCGAGGCGAAGGGGCCGAATTCCAAGGCGATTGTCTGGGCGCACAACAGCCACATTGGGAACGCTGCGTTCACCGACATGGGGATGAACCGTGGCGAGCTGAACATCGGCCAGTTGGTGAAGGAGAAATGGGACGCCCGCGCGCGGCTGATCGGATTCGGGACTCACACCGGTACCGTCGCTGCGGCCGACGACTGGGACTCTCCTATGCGGATCAAGCAGGTTCGCCCGTCGTTGCCCGACAGTCACGAGCGCGTCAGTCACGATTCCGGCGTTCCTAGATTCCTTCTCGACCTTCGCGAGGGCGAAGTCGGCCGTGAGCTTCGCGAGGCGCTGGGGGAAGCACGTCTCGAGCGATTCATCGGCGTGATCTACCGCCCGGAAACGGAGCGCTGGAGCCATTACAGCGAGGCGATTCTCCCCAAGCAATTCGATGCTTACGTCTGGTTCGACGAGACCAGCGCGGTTACGCCGTTGCCTGGCGAGCTTCGGCCCGGCGAACACCGGGAAGTGGAGGAAACCTACCCGTTCGGGCTGTAGCAAGGCGGGACAGGTCCAGATCGGACCCGTTTGCAGCGGAGCTAACCTCTCTCACCAAGCGTATGCACGTTCGTGCTCGGCTGAGGTGATGCGGAGGAGCCATGCCGCACCGGCGGCGCGTTCGGAAGGGGAGCTTCGGCGGTCATTTGGACGAGCTGGTCAAGCATTTCGCTGCCGAGGACGTGCGCTGCGGCGAGAATGCTGAACCGACTCCGCGCTCGCAGGAGCTCCAGGACAGGATCGACCTTCACGCCCGGCTGTTCGAGTCGGCATGGAAGCTCGACGACGAGCGCTAGCGCCGCGCTTTTTCCCGCAGCTTTGAAATGGTCGTCGCATTGCTGATCTGCTCGACGTCGGTCTTGCAGTGGAGGAGGCGGATGCCCTTGCGCTCCAGCGCCTGATCGAGGGCGAGAGCGAAGTCGGCGGTCTTCTCGACGGTCTCGGCCCAGCCCCCGAAGGCGCGGGCGAGCGCCGCGAAATCGGGGTTCTTGAGCTCGGTAGCGCTGATCCGCTCGGGATATTCCCGCTCCTGGTGCATTCGGATCGTGCCATATGCGCCATTGTCGACCAGGACGACGAGAAGATCGGCGCCGTACTGAGCCGCGGTTGCAAGCTCCTGGCCGTTCATCAGGAAGTCGCCGTCGCCAGCGACGCAGACCACCGGGCGGTCCTTGAAGCGAAGCGCTGCGGCGACTGAAGCGGGAAGTCCGTAGCCCATGGTTCCGCTAGTCGGGGCAAGCTGCGTCGGCATCGTCCCGTAACGCCAGTAACGGTGCCACCAGCCCGAGAAATTGCCGGCGCCGTTGCAGATGATCGTATTCTCCGGGAGCTTGTTCCGCATCGCCGCGACGCACGGGCCGAGGTCGAGTTTCACGCCGTCGCGCGGCTTCGGCTCGGACCATTCGAGCCACTCCTTGTGCGCGTCGTCGCCGCAGGAGAAGCGGACGAGGTCGGGGTCGATCCATTCGTCCACCATTTCGGCGAACTCACCCATGTCGGCGCAGATCGGGAGATCGGAGTGAAACACTCGGCCGAGCTCGTTGGGGTCGGGATGGACGTGGACGAGCGTCTGACCGGGATGGTCCGGAGTGATGAGCGTGTA
>DASQYQ010000130.1:0-6662 GCA_035639115.1 Sphingomicrobium sp.
CACGCGAGGTGGCTGTGCAGCGTTTCGACGGCGAGGCCATCGAGCTGCCCGATCTCCGTCGGCCTGAGCCCCAGGCGGTTCATGCCGGTGTCGATCATCACGTCGCACGGCCGGCCCGACGCGATCTCTTTCCAGCGCGCCACTTGGTCCAGCGTGTTGAGGCACGGCCGAGCGGATGAGTTCAAGGCGGCTTCGCCGTCTTTCGGGCCAATGCCGTGAAGGACCACTACGCTGGCCCCCACAGGCAACGGGCCAAGCGCGTCTGCTTCAGCCCAGGTCGAGACGAAGAAGTCGCGACATCCAGCGTGATAGAGCGCGTGCGCGGACTCGAGCGCGCCGAGTCCATAACCGTCCGCCTTGATCGCCGCTCCGGCGGGAACGCCCGCTCGATCCTGAAGCCAGCGCCAGTTCTCCTGAAGCGCGGTGCGATCGATTGTCAGTCGCAGCGGACGGTGCATGGAGGCATGCCGTAACGGCGCTACGACTGCCCGTCGAGGTTCGCCTTGGCCCGTTCCCAGTTCGCTCCGTCGAACTGCTCCACCGCGAGTTGGATTGCTTCATCCAGGCATCGCCCGTTAACGCTCCACGCTTCGGGATGCGAGCGCGGCTGGTAGAAGCTCTTTATTCCGCAATGCCGACAAAAGAGGTGTTCGGCGGCCCCCGTGCCGAACCGGTAGGTCGCGAGCGCCTCGCGGCCGCTGATCAGCTCGAACAGGTCATGTGGCACGATCAAGTGGACGAAGCCCGTCATCCGGCACATCGAGCAATTGCATTCGAGCGCGGACACCGGCGGCTCCGGGATTTTCGCCTCGAACCGCACCGCTCCGCAATGACAACCACCAGTGACTTTCATTCAGTCACAATAGTGCGGACCGGGCCTTTCGTGCAGCTCTTCGTAGTGAACGAGCGCCGGTTTCGAACCGAGCTGCACCGGCCGGCCCTTCCGAAACGCCCACTCGCCACGGTCGCAGTCCGCCGCGCAGACGTAGCCGTTGATGTAGAAACGCCGCCGGTGCTTCGACCGATTAGCGCCGGAGCCATGCACCAGATAGGGGCTCCACAGGGCCAGATCGCCGGGTTCGAGGACGAGGTCGACGACATCGGCAGCTGACAATCCTGCTGCCTCCAGCGCTCCGTCCTCCATCGCCGTACCCAGTGCGTGGGTCGAGCAGTCCATCTGGAGATCGCCGCGCAGGTGGCTTCCCGGGATGAAGCGCATCCCGCCTGACTTCGGGTTGTGCGGATCGATCGCGAGCCCGGTCTGGACATAGGCGCTCGCAAGGTTCCGGTACGCCGTTGCCGGACGGCGCGAGCGGCTGTCCTGGTGCCAGGCGAAATCGCCAAGCGTTCCGGGCGCCTTCCAATGGACCTGATTGATGATCTGCTTGAGGTCGCCGCCGATTAGCGGCTCGAGGAGCTCCGCGAAGCGCGGATCGAGGCGAACACGGTTGAGGACCGGTTGGTGATAGGAGGGCCACTGCACCATCCGCACCACCGGCTCCCTCCGGTCATCCTGGCGAGCGACATTGTAGAAGAGATTGCCTTGCCGAAAGCAGCGCCCGTGAGCCACTCCTTCGGCATGAAGCTGGTCCATCGCCGCTCCGATGCACTCGATTTCGCAGGCGCTGAAGAAGCCGCGGATAATGGCGTATCCGTCGCGCCAATAATGCGCGAGTTCCTGATGTATGCCGCTCGGCTCATCGCGTCGCAGTGGCTGCGAAGCCATGATCTATCTCCCCGCCCCTCGTGCGAGAGAATACAGCAAGTATTTGACATTTCCATAAAATCTCGCGGACGAATCTCTCGGAAGGCTATTGCCCGGGAACCCTCGCAATGGTCAGCGTGAGCCGCTGGTCGGCACGCGCGACATCGATCGAAGCGGTCTTGCCGGCTCCATCCAGCGCACGGCCGAGCTCTGATGCGCTCGCAACGGGAGAACCGTTGACCGCCACCACGATGTCACCGGCTTGCAAGCCCGCGCGGGCTGCGGGAGTCTTGGGCTGCACGAGCGCAACAGCCGTGCCGGTCGAGCGCGAATCGCTCAGCCGGGCGGAAAGCGTCTGATCGAAATCCTCGGCACGGAACCCGAAGCGCGTCGAAGGCGACAGCGACCCCCGCAACAGCTCGTCGGCAATATCGGCGACGATGTCCCCCGGAATGACGGAATTGGCCGGCGCAACCGAGGACACCACGCCGATCACCTGGCCTTCGCCCGACATGAAAGGCGACCCCGGCGGCAAATCCGGACCCATCGGCTGAAGCCGGATGTAAGCGCTCGAAGCGCCTCCGTCGGTGAGAAAGTCGCTCGCGACCATCGCCGGCTGAGCGCTGCAGCCCGCTCCGGCGGGATTACCGATCGCGAACCCGAAATCGCCGACTCGGGGGAAGGCCTGATCCGCTAGCCGCACCGGTGTCAGTCCGGTCGCTGCAGTTTTCAGGATGGCCAGCCCCGAAACGGGATCGGACCGGGTTTCCGATATGGCCATGGGATCGCCGGCACCGAATCGCGCCTCCGCGTTTCCCGTCGGCAGCGCTGCAGTCGCCGCGAGCACCCAGCCGTCAGGGGAGATGGCTACGCCACCGGTCGCCGATCCCGTCGCTCCCGCTGGAGCAATCGCGGCCACCGAAGGGCAGAGCGTTGCAATCATATCGGCGAGGCTCGGCAAGCCTGGCTGCTGGCGCACTATCTGGATGATTGGCCGTCGACCTTGGTCGGCGTGCTGCTGCTTCGGCTGGCCGGTCGGCGTGAAGTTGCGGCCTACGTAGCCCCCACCTATCGCGGCGACGAGCACCGCGGCAACGACGAGCAGCAGGTTGCGCGAGCGGCTATTCACCGAACATTTCCCGCTGCGCCTTTTCCATTTCGTCAGTGTACCGGCGATGGACGAAATTCTCGGACAAAGTGCCGATCACCGCTCCGCTTTCGCTAACGACGGCGAGGAAATCGGCGCCGTTCGTATCGAAGACCTTCATCGCTTCGCGCACATGCTCGTCGGGCCTCAGGGCTACACCCTGCATGGACGCAAGCGTGCCGACCTCCGCGGCCTCGTCCAGGCTCGTGTCGTAAGCGTGGGCCGTGACGAGGATGCCGAAATAGACGCCGGTCGTGTCCGTCAGGACGACGTTCGAGGTCGAGCCCAGTGGGAAACGCCTCCGGAACTCCGCGACGGTCGTCAGGTTCGGGAGGGTTTCCGGAGCACGCTGCATCATCCTGCCAACAGTCAGGCTCCGAATCCAGCCGACGTCGCGGGCGCTTCGGATAGTCTGCCCGCGCGTGTGGAAGCGCCACGTCGAGAATGAGAAGCCGAACGCTTCCCTGACGACCGTGCTCGCGCAGAGGCCCGCGGTAACCGCGACACTAGTGAGCGCAAAATCGTGGGTTGTCTCCAGCACGAGCAGCGACATCGTCATAGGCGCGCCGATGATGGCGACCGCCATGGCCGCCATGCCGATCAGCGCGGCGTCGGAGGGATCGATCGCTGGAGCGCCGTGGATGCGGGCGACGAGGCCGGCGAACAGCTGGCCGGCGAGCGAGCCGATGAACAAGGAGGCGAAGAACAGGCCGCCGCGGAACCCGAAGCCGAGCGACACCGCAGACGCCATGATCTTCACGACGAAGACGAGCAGCAGGAAACGAAGCGCAACTTCTGCGCCAAGGTCGAGGTGAAGCGCGCCATGACCGGCAGAGAGAGTTTGCGGAGTCACCATCGCGAGCGGAATCAGGAGAAAGCCGCCGAGCGCGGGCCGGAGCACGTCCGGCAGGGTCGAGCCGCGGACATTCTCCTCGATGAACGTCACTGCACGCATGATCGCGATTGCGATGCCGGCACAGACGATACCGAGGACCGCGAAGACCAGATAATCCTCAGTGGTGATCGCCTTCGCTCCGGGGAGCGCGATGATATATGCCTCCAAGCCCAGTAGCCGAGCCGTAAGAACGGCGGACAAGGCCGCGGCGGCCACCGGCGCGATCGCGGCGGGCGTATAGGCCCCGATAACGATCTCAAAGGCGTAAAAGGCGCCCGTCAGCGGAGCGCTGAAGGCTGCACCGATCGCCGCACCCGCGCCCGCGCCGACGAGGATACGCATGTCGGCTCGTCGAAGCCGTAGCCACTGGCCAATCACCGAGCTGAACCCGCCGCCCGCCTGCGCGTAGGCGGCTTCGAGTCCAACCGACGCTCCGACGCCGTTGGAAAGGATGGTCTGGACGCACACGATCAAGCTGTCGCGCCACGGAATTGCGCCGCCATGGAGCGCATTTGCTTCAACCACGTCGACCGGCGTTCGCCATCGCCGAAGGGCCGCGCGGCTCCCGAATCCGAGCGCCAACCCGCCAATCGGAAGCGCGAGGAGCGCCCAAGGCGAGACGGACTCCGCGGCGCTGAGGCTGCTTCCCGAAAGGCCGTAGATCAGCGACTGAAGCCCATGCGCGGCCCTGTTGATCGAAAAGGTCAGGAGGCCGGCGGCAATCCCCAGCGCAACTGACATGGCGACCAGCGCTGCTTCACTTGAACGGAAGATGCGCCGCACAAGGGCAGCGCCCCTCGGGACACTGACGGAATGTTGGATGCGCCGGAAGCTGCCGGCCACGTCACTCGACCGTCACGCTCTTGGCGAGGTTCCGCGGCTGGTCGACGTCAGTGCCCTTCAAAACGGCAACATGGTAGGCGAGCAACTGCACGGGTACCGCATAAACCAGCGGTGCGATCAACGGATGCACCCGCGGCATCTCGATCGTCGCGATGCAACCATCGCCAGCCTCGGCAATTCCGTGTGCGTCGCTGATCAGCACGATCTTTCCGCCGCGTGCGCGCACTTCCTGCATGTTGCTGACCGTCTTCTCGAACAGCGGTCCCGACGGAGCGAGGACGATCACCGGCACATCGTCGTCGATCAGCGCAATCGGACCGTGCTTCATCTCGCCGGCGGCATAACCCTCGGCGTGTATGTAACTGATTTCCTTCAGCTTCAGCGCACCCTCGAGAGCCATCGGATATTCTGGCCCTCTCCCGAGGTAGAGCACGTCGTGCGCCGGCGCGATGAGGTGCGCCATCTTCGCGATGTCTTCGTCGTGGTTCAGCGCCGCGTTGAGCGCTGCCGGCGCTTCCTGGAGGTGACCGGCGATGTCCCTCTCCTCCTTCTCGCTCAGGCGCCCTTTCGCTCGTGCAAGGTTTGCGGCTAGCGCCGCCAGCACTGCCAGCTGGCAGGTGAAGGCCTTCGTTGAGGCAACACCGATCTCCGGCCCCGCATGGGTGGGAAGAAGCAGGTCTGCCTCGCGCGCCATCGAGCTCGTCGGCACGTTCACAACAACCGCGATGTGCTGCCTTTCACTGCGCGCGTGGCGCAGCGCAGCGAGCGTGTCTGCAGTCTCGCCCGACTGGCTGATGAAAAGAGCCAGCCCGCCCTGCTCGAGCACGGGCTCGCGGTATCGGAACTCGCTCGCCACATCGATGTCGACCGGAACGCGCGCGAACTGCTCGATCCAATATTTGGCGACCAGACCGGCGTAGAAACTGGTTCCGCAGGCCACGATCGTCACCCGGTTGAAGCTGCCGAGGTCGAAATCGCCGGTCGGAAGCGCCACCTCGCCCTCGAACGGCCGTACATAGCTCTGGAGAGTCTGCGCGACCACGATGGGCTGCTCGAAAATCTCCTTCTGCATGTAGTGGCGGTAATTGCCCTTCTCGACGGGGGCCGATGACGCGCCAGACTCGACGATCTCGCGCTCGACCGGTCGGTTCTCGCCATCGAAGATCTCGATACCCTCGCGACGGACCACTGCCCAATCGCCTTCATCGAGATAAGCGATTCGCTGCGTCCACGGCGCGACTGCGAGCGCATCCGAACCGAGATAATTCTCTCCGTCGCCATAGCCGACGGTCAGCGGCGCGCCTCTGCGCGCTCCGATGATAAGATCGGGGTGATCGCGGAACAGGAAAGCGATGGCGAAAGCGCCGGTCAGTCGAGGCAGCACAGCCGCGACGGCGTCCTGCGGCCCGGCCCCGCGCTCAATCTCACGCGCCACCAGATGGCCGACCACTTCCGTGTCGGTCTCGCTCTCGAACTTCCGTCCCTCGGCGATTAGCTCGTCGCGAAGCGGCTTGAAGTTCTCGATGATCCCGTTGTGGACGAGTGCGACCCGGCCGACGATGTGCGGATGCGCGTTCCCAACGGTTGGAGCGCCGTGCGTCGCCCAGCGCGTGTGCGCGATGCCGGTGGCGCCGTGAAGCGGGTGAGCCTCGAGCTCCCGAGCAAGATTGTCGAGTTTGCCCTCCGCCCTGCGCCGGACGAGCTCTCCATCCTCGATCGTGCAGATGCCGGCGGAATCGTATCCGCGATATTCCAGCCGCTTCAGCCCATCAAAGAGCCGCTGCGCAACATCGGATTTGCCTACGATCCCGACGATCCCGCACATTACGCCTCCGTAACTCCTTTGATGCTTTTCGGCAGAGCGCTATGTCCAGCATAACAACTCAATGGGGGCTGGCATGTCGCGCACATTGTTCCTGGCCGCAAGCTTGGCCTTGCTGTTTATATCCGGGTGCAACCGGTCGGCGGACAAATCGACGAGCGCGGCGGCGCCGACCACTTCCTACTACGATAACAGCGGACATGCCGACGCCTGGACCGGCGGCTCGCGCCTCATTCCCATCTCGACTCCC
>DASQYQ010000131.1:0-6072 GCA_035639115.1 Sphingomicrobium sp.
CCCCCAGCGTAGCGTCTTCGCGAAGCTGGCCAGCGATGAGAGCATCACTGATGTGGCAGCGATGGGAAGCGATGTGTTCGTCTCGCGCGGTAAATGCACGAGCGCCTCGCCGCCGAGCGCGAGCGACGTTCGGTCGCAATAATCAGGCCGTCGCGGTCTTCCGCCCGTGCGGCGTCGCAGCCTGGCGTTTCTCCGGCTTTGGTAACGGGTCGAAGCTGCGGCTAAGCGAGCTTGCGATCTCGCCGGCGAGGCCGACTCCGTAAAAGCCGAGTGTGATCAGCATTGCAGCGGGCCGCTGCCAGACCGGAAGGTCGACATTCCTTCCTTTGGTCCAGATCCGCCACCAGCTCTTGCCGACCTTTCCGCCGAAAAACTTGAACGCGTAGGCGAAGCGGCCGATGCGATTGCGGGTCGCCATCTGGAAGGCGAAATAGTCGCGGTCCATTCCCATGGTCCAGGCGCGCCACGCGAGGAACTTGTAGCCCGGATGCGGCGCATGAACCGTCATCGCGTCCGCCGTGCGGGTGTACTGATAACCATTGGCTACCATGTCGCGGAGCCAGAAGCCGCACTGCTTCTTGAAAGCCGGCATGTCAGGAAAAGGGTTCTGCTGGAAGAATTGGGTCCTGACCGCGCAATTGTTCGCATGGATCTTCTCGCGCTTGACCGTCTTCTCGCGCTCTTCGCGGATGTCGAAGATCCAGCTCAAGGCGAAGGTCTTGGAGAGCAGGTCGTCGTAGCCAAGCACCGTGAAGCCACCCACGGCCATGATGTTCGGGTCGGCGAAGGGCTTCAGCAGATTTTCGAGCCAGCCCGACTGGGGAGCGGCGTCGCTGTCTAGCATGATCGACAGATCGGTCGTCGCTCGACCGATGCCGTAATTCTTGAGCTTGTAATAAGTGAGGCCGTCCGTCGGCACGATCTCCAGGTCGGCAAGGTCCTTGAGCCGCGGGGCCGTCTTTGCAAGGGCGTTCTCGATCACTTTCGGATCGACGCGGTTGCGGTCGTAAAGATACATGATGCGCGGCTTCCCGTTCATACGGGGCGCGGCGGCCTCGATCTCGCGCTCGAACGCGGCCATGGCGGCAGTCGTCCATTTGTCGAGAACGTCGATGGCGTTCTCCCACTCGATCACGACTGTGACGGTTGGGAGGGCCGCCGGGGCGGCTTTCTTGGTCGTTTTCTTGGCCATGGCGAGCGCGAATATAGGTTCAGCAAGCCGTCAGGCCAGCCCTGTATTGTTCCTTAGAGGGATGGCTCGACCGCTTTTTCTTGAAGTGGACGCTTCCATCCACGATATATTGAGGATGCGAAACGGGGCCATTGTCCCCGCGCGAAGGAGAAGAAATGGCTGAATGGAATGACCCGCGCACGACTGGCGTGAGCCCCGCCGCAACGGTTGGTGTTCCGCGCGCCGCCCGCGATGTGGGCCTTCGGTCGTACATGCTGTCGGTTTACAACTACATGGCGTCGGGCGTGCTCTTGACGGGCATCGTCGCGATGCTGTTCGCCAACAGCAGCCTCATCAACCTGATCGTGAACCCGGCCACCGGCCAGGCGACTCCCTTGTTCTGGATCGCCTTGTTCGCGCCGCTGGCGATCGTCTTTGCCCTCGGCTTCGGGATCAACCGGATCTCGGCGAGCACGGCACAGGCCCTGTTCTGGGTCTACGCGGCGCTTGTCGGAGTGCAGTTCTCGAGCCTGTTCCTGGTCTACACGGGTGCGTCCATCGCGCAGGCGTTCTTCGCGACGGCCGCGGCATTCCTCGGCCTCAGCCTCTACGGCTACACGACCAAGCGCGACCTCTCCGCGATGGGGACGTTCTTCATCATGGGCGTCGTGGGACTGTTCGTCGCGATGCTGATCAACCTGTTCCTGCGTTCGCCGGGCCTCAACCTCGCGATCAGCGCGCTCGGCGTGCTCATCTTCGCTGGGCTCACCGCCTATGACACGCAGAAGATCAAGAGCATCTACTTCGCAGTTGCCGGGAACGGCGAAGCGATGGCGAAGACCGCCGTGATCGGCGCTCTCAACCTCTACATCGATTTCATCAACATGTTCCTGTTCCTGCTGCGCTTCATGGGCAACCGCCGCTAAGCCTCAGGTCGTCGAACCGACAGAAGGGCCGCTCGGAAACGGGTGGCCCTTTTTCGTTGGTGGACCTGGCTTGCTCCTTCGTCGAATTCGAGCAACAGGCGCCCTTATCGATAGTTAGGCGCGAGTGCATTCGAGCGAGGATCAATTGACGGTCGGTTGTGTGGAACATTCGGGGTCGCTGATTGCGCAGGCTGACCAGGCGATGGCGCGCGGCGATGTCCGCCAGGCTGCAAGCCTGCTCGAGGTCGCTGCGCAGCGCGGGCGTGATTCGACGACGCTTCTGCGGCTGGCGACGGTGCGTCGATCGCTGGGCGATTTGGGCGGAGCACTTCAGGCAGCCACCGCCGCGGTTGAGCTGTCCCCCCGCAACTTCCTGATGTGCCTGCTGCTCGGGAGCCTGCGCGAGGCTACGGGGGCGCTGCACGCTGCGCAGCGGGCGTATCGCTCGGCGCGTGACCATGCCCCTCTGGACTTGTCGTTGCAGCCGGCGATGGCGAAGCAGTTGGAATTGGCAAGGAAGCGCGTCGAGGCGGCGGAGCATTGGCACAAAAGGGTCCTCGAGTGGGATCCGGCAGATGCGCCCTATGAGCTCACTTGCGAAGAGGAGCGGCGCTTGCGCGGCTTCCGGACGAACATCCTGGAGAATGTGCAGTCGGGACCGATCGCGCCGCCGATCTTCATGGTCCCGGGAATCAAGCCGAAGCGATATTTCGAGCCTTTGGATTTCGCCGGTATCGCCGAGCTTGAGCAGGCGACCGCTGCGATCCGGGACGAGTTTCTCGCAATTGCCGAAGGCAAGAGCGCGTTGCTCTCGAGCCGGTTGAAGGGCTTGCATTCGGCCGAGATCGATGAGAGCCGGCCGGGCGTCTGGTCAATGATCCCGCTCATGAAGAACGGCTCAGTGGTTGACGATTTCGCGTCGCGCTGCCCGCTCACGATGCGCTTGGCGAAGAAACTCGACCTGCCGAAGCTCGGCTTGATTTCCCCGAGCCTCTACTTCTCGGTTCTCGAGCCGAACAGCCGCATTGCGCCGCATTCCGGGATCACCAACGCGCGCCTGATCGCGCACCTTCCGCTCATCGTTCCGGACAATTGCGGGCTCCGTGTCGGGGGTGAGACTCGTCGGTGGGAGGTCGGAAAGGCACTCGTCTTCGACGACATGACCAGCCATGAAGCGTGGAACGATAGCGATCGCATTCGCGTCGTCCTGATCGCCGATCTGTGGCGCCCCGAGCTGAGCGCCGCCGAGCGCGCAGCAGTGAACGAGCTGATGGACTGCAGGAACGTCGCTGCGCCGAACTAGCCGGGGAAGCGGTCGAGATAGTCCGCCGCGTCAACCGCTTCGCAGCTGGCGAGGTAATGATCGATCAGCTCGTCGTCCTCGCTCAAGACCATCGCTAGCGTCTCTCGATCAGTGCCGACCAGCAGTCGCCGGTCGTCGAATCGGAACAGCAGGCCGCAGGCTATGCGATGTTCCGCCACCGCGCGCGAAGCGATGCGGATCAGGACCGTGGTGGAACTCGGACGATCGGGACACCGCTGAAGAGTAGGCGGCGATCGAGGCCTTGCAGGCTCCGGTAACAGGAGATCGCTGCTCCGCGCCACCAGACGCGCCGTGATGTCCGGTAGATCGCTCTTGAGTTGGCGGACAAAGTCGTCGGCACGGTCAATGGCGAGCGGCCGCGCGATGTACCCGTCGAACAGGACCGTTGTGGAAGGCGTGGCGAGATAGTCGGCATCGGAAGTGCACAACCAGACGGCCGAGACGAGCCAGTCAGGCTCACCTTCGGTAGGCCCGAAGCGTTCTAGCCTCGCCGCGAGGGCGCAAATCGCCTCCGACCGGCATCCTAACCCAACAAAATCCCCTGCGCCCACTCGCTCAGCGTAGCGCCGGTAAATCGAACTGCAATTGTCGGCGGAGAGAAATTGCGCTTCATCAGGCGGGCTGTGGTTGAGCCGCCTGCATCTGGGCCACCGCCTCATCGTCCTTGGCCCAGCCCCGCTTGAACGCTTCGCGGCCCTTCAGGCGATCGTTGTAGCGGACAAAGCTGTCGCGGTTCGGGAGGGTGCCGAACTGTGTCCCCCACATGATCGCGGAGCCGACATAGACGTCCGCCGCGGTGAAACGGTCGCCGCAGACATAATGGCGAAGGCTGAACAGCTCGTCGAGGACGGACACGACCTTGTCGTAGGTGCCGTAGCCGAACATGCGCTGCTGCTCCGGAGCGGGCTCCCACTTCGCTGCATGGTTCGTGACGGCCTGCTCGACCGGGCCTGCCGCGTAGAAGAGCCAGCGGTAGTAATCCGCTTTTTCATTGTCCTTGGGACCGAGGCCCGCCTCGGGGAAGACATCGGCGAGATAGGCGCAAATCGCTGCGCATTCGGTGACGATTTGGTCGCGGTGCTTGATGGCGGGCACCTTGCCCATCGGATTGACGGCCAGGTAGCGCTCGCTCTTGAGTTGGTCGTAGGCGACGACTTCCGTCTCATACGGCTGGCCGACTTCCTCCAGCATCCAACGGACGATCCGTCCGCGCGATTGTGGGTTCGTGTAGAAGATGAGGTCGGCCATGTTTCGACTCCTGTCCTGAAAGGGCAGGAGCGCGGATTACGCTTGTTCGAGCGCCTGCTCCAGCATGTCGAGCATCGCCTGCAGGGACTTCACCCGGACGGCCCCTCGGCCGATCGCGCCGAAATGCTCTTCGCGGTGAACGGTTGGCTTGCCACGTTGAGCAAGCGCAATGTGGACGAGGCCCTCTTCATTGTTCTCACCTGCGGGACCCGCGAAGCCGGTGACGCCGAGCGCCAGATTGGCATCCGACCGGACAAGGGCCCCTTCCGCCATCGCTCAGGCGACGACGTCGGACACCGCTTCGTTATGTTTGAGGATTTCGGGATCGATTCCGAGAAGCTCGCTCTTCGACTGTTCCGTGTAGGTCGCGAAGCCGCGCTCGAAGGCGCGGCTGGCGCCTTCGATGTCGGTCGGCAGCGCGGCGAGCATTCCGCCGGTACAGCTCTCGGCAGTTGCGATTTTCAATTTGCGGTCGCAGACCTCGTTCATGAGCCGCTCCGCCTGGCGGTCCAGTTCGTCGGGGATCGCGGCTTCCAGCGTTTCGCTCAATCCAAGTGACTCCTCAGCTCGGGCCGTGCGCTTTCTGGCTCGCCTGGTCGTCGCGGTAGCGATCGATCTCGTCGGACTGGCGCAGGATTTTCGAATCCGGGTCGAGGGTCACCTGACTGTACCAGCTCGGAAGCGTCAGCGAGCCGTGCCCGGCGGTCATCGGAACCACCTGGCGCTTACCATCGACGTCCACGTCGACCGGCATGGGGAAGGGCAGGCCCTTTGGTGTTTTCCACTGCAGGAAGAGGGTATAGCCCTTCCGCCAGCTGACCAGCCGCGGCAGCCGCGCCTCGCGCAGATAGACGTTGAAGAACCAACGGAGGTCGTGGTGCGCTTCCTGGCTGGCGATCGCGACGAACTCGTCGGTCGAACCAAAGCGTGGCTGGAAGTTGCCCGGGAGCGGGTCCGGCCTGCCGTAGACCAGGCGCCGGGTCGCTCGCCAAAAAGCTTCGTCGCCGATCAGCCCGCGCAACGTGTGGAGCACCCAGCTCGCCTTGTAATAGATGTCGGTGCCGGGGCCCTTCTTGCCGTCATAGACCTCGCTCTCCGGCTCGTGCTTGCCTGATACGATCGGATGCTTGTTGGCGATCTGCTGGCGCTGTTTGAACATGGCGGCGTCGTACGCCATGCGCCCGCGCAGCCATGCGAGCGTGACCGGCTGCATGTAGGAGGCGAAGCCCTCGTGTAGCCACATGTCGTCCCAGTCGGCGTTGGTCAGCTGGTTGCCGAACCATTCGTGGCTGAACTCATGGTTGAAGAGCCAGTCGTATCCCTCCGGCGCGATCTTGTAGGCATTGCCGTAGGCGTTGATCGTCTGGTGCTCCATGCCGAGGTGCGGGGTCTCGACGACGCCG
>DASQYQ010000132.1:0-5134 GCA_035639115.1 Sphingomicrobium sp.
GCGCTCCATCACCGTTCCGGTTCGCACCGTGAACTTCTGGCGACAGACATTGCAGAGGAACATCCCAGCTTGGGTCTTGCCGCCCATGCGGGTGACGCCCGTGGATTCACAATGGGGGCAGACAGGCTCACCGTCCGGCCAGCGGCTATTGAAGATATGCTCTTCGGCCTTGGCTTCGTCGTGGAAGATGGGGTCGGTGATATTCATGGCTCTGTCCTCTTGCCGAACCTGCTAGCCCACCGTGGCTGCTAAGTAAAGTATATAATTGCCAAATTAAAGCATTGAAATTGTATTCGCTGCGTCTACTCGCGTGCTCGCGGCGCGAGTTCATCGAGGTGGGTGAGCATGTCGGCGGGGTCGTCGAAGACACGTATGGCGCCAGCGCGTTCCAGCTCGTCCTTACCATAGCCGCCGGACAGGAACGCAATTCCGAGCGCGCCGCAGCGCAACGCCGCGTACATGTCCCAGATGCTGTCACCAATGACGTACGAAAGATGTGTCGTCGTGCCGAGCCGGCGAGCGGCTTCGACGAATAGGTCGGGGTCGGGCTTCGCATAACGGACCATGTCGCGCGTGATGACCACCGCCTTTTCCGGGTCGACCTCGAGGCTCTTGAGATTCATCTCCGCCGTTCGCATTCGGCCGCTCGTCGCGATGGCCCACGGCAGGCTCTGCTTCGTCAGTTCTTTCAGGAGATCAACCGCTCCTGGAAGCGGCGGCACATCTTTGGACAGTTCACGGAACAGCTCGGCATGACGATCGCGCAATCGCGTCAAACTGTGTTCGTCGATTGGTCGCCCCAGCTCGCGCTGAAGCTGCGCTGTGAAGAGGCCGCCGCTCATTCCGATCTTGCGGTGGATCCGCCACACGGAAAGGTCGAGGCCCTGTTCACGCAACGCCACGTGCCACGCGTGCACGTGGTTGTAGACGCTGTCGACCAGAGTGCCGTCGAGGTCGAAAAGGAAGGCAACGGAACCGCTCATATGAGCGACCCAACCTGAATTCCCGCGGTCAGTTCCGCGAAGCGGGTATGCTGGCGATGATCTCTGTCCCACGCGGCAGGCGCCGAACGGTGAGCCGCCCGCCGATCTCTGTGAGCCTCGCGCGCATTCCCGTCAGGCCGACGCCACCGGACCCATGTCTGGCGAACGTCTCGTTAGAGATGCCGATACCGTCATCCGAGACGATGAGGTGAGTCATCCGCCCTCGGAAGCAAAGCTGCGCACGGGCTTGCGATGCCCGGGAGTGCCGGTAGACGTTCGACAAGCCCTCCTGCGCGATTCGATACAGCGCGCTTTCAGCGACGCTGGACAGTCGAATGGGTTCGCCAGCGACTTCAAATGTCGCATCGATGCCCGTTCGATGTGTGAAGCCTTCGGCGAGTGCGTTCAAGGCGTCGACCAAGTTCATCCGGGCCAGTGCCGGCGGCTCCGAAAAGTATGTGACGGATCGAATTTCCCGCTGCGCTTCGTCAACGAGCTCTTGGAGTTCACCGACGATCGGCTGCCACGCGGCTGCGGGAGACTGTCGTTTCAGCCTCCCGAGAGCCAGTCCGAGCGCGGTAAGGACCTGGGCCGTGGAATCGTGAAGCTCGCGACCGAGCCGCTGCCGCGCGACCGCCTGACCTTCGATCAGCGACCGAGTGAAGTCCTCCTTGAGGCGTCGAAGCTCGGCGATCTCGGTAATGTCGAACCGCTTGATGGTGATGAACGATCGCGCTCCAACCGCGACACTGTGGTACGACATCTCATATTCGTGGTCGCTCCACTCGCCTCGTCCTTGAAATTGGATCTGCCAAAAGTCGCGCTTGCCTGACGTAATTTCGCGAAGTGCGGCGGTGGCCTGGATCGCGGGTCCGTATCCGCTCGCCGCGTGATACTCGCATACCGCTCGATAATCGTCGCCGGGCGCGACTCCCGTATAGCCGTATTTCTGCATCGCCTCGGTCCATGACCGGTTTACCGCGACGATCAGGCAATTTTCGTCGAGCAACGCAATCTGCTCGGGAAGGTCGTCGATCAGGTGCTGCAGCGCCGAAGCCAAAGGCGAAGCATCGGCCGGCTTCGCGGACTTGCGTTCCAGCGAGTGCGACTCAGGCGCATCTGCGCGCCCAGCCCACCCTGTCCCCAGGAATAGTTCCGTCTCCAGCTTCATATCTACTCCTGCGCGCCCCCGATGCACGCAGAACTGGGAGGCATTACCCCTATTATTGGGGCTAGCACTTAGCACAAATATGGGATTTCCCCTAGACCTCGCGTTAGTCTTCGTCCTGCCCACGCAAGTTAAATTATCGTTACAATTCCGTGGCTAGTGGGCAATCGCAACGCTTCAAAGCCTCGTTGCTGAGAATCGCGTCCGGAGAAACCCCGTCGTCTGATAATTGATTTTACGGTCAGGAGCCGAGAGCGGCCGATTCTCCCGCGCCTTCGAAATTTCAGCCCACAATGCCTCCGAACCCTAACGGATTTTAAACCATGAGAGCCTAGGTCGGAGTCGACGTGGGAAATCGAGTGGAAAGCATCAGGCGCATACTCAGGACGGGGGGCACCACTCCCCAGGAAGAACCGCGACCGGAATCGGGGCGCGCGGAAGCGCTGCTGCAGGAATTCGAGAGCAGCGAAAAAGGATGGTTCTGGGAAACTGAGCGCGACGGCGCCTTGTCCTACATCAGCGACAGCGTGGCTCGGGCGATCGGACGCGAGCAGGACGACCTCGTCGGGCGCCCATTCACCGACCTCATCTCGACCGAGACCGCTGACGGAAGCGCCACCTCGGAACGGACGCTCGGCTTCTATCTCTCGTCACACGTGGCCTTCCAGGACCTCATTGTCCGGGCCAAGACGAAGAACGAGACTTGGTGGTCGATCACGGGCCGGCCGGTACATGACGAGATCGGCCGCTTCTTCGGCTTCCGCGGCTTCGCGTCCGACCTCACCAAAATGCGCCAGTCGGAGGTCGAGCTCGATCGCCTTGCCAAGCAGGATTCGCTAACCGGACTCGCCAACCGCGAAGCTCTCCGGCGCGCGCTCGACGATGCCTTGGTCGGCGCCGTTCGGCGCAAGCATCGCTGCTCGGTGTTCCTCCTCGACCTCGACCGGTTCAAGGCCGTCAACGATACGCTCGGTCACCCGGCCGGCGATACTTTGCTACGCCTGGTGTCGCTGCGGCTTCGTGATGTGATCGGCGAGGCGGGCCAGGTTGGACGCCTCGGCGGCGACGAATTCGAAGTAGTGCTCCCTGCAACATCGTCAAAGGACGATCTGTCGCGCCTCGCCCAAGGCATCATCGACAGCCTTTCGCGGCCTTACACGATCAACGGCACGGTAGTGTCGATCGGCGCATCGGTCGGCATCGTCACCTCGGATTATGACGACCGCACGTCCGACGACCTCATGCGCGATGCGGACCTTGCGCTCTACGCAGCCAAGGCTGCAGGCAAAGGCTGCTTCCGCTTCTTCGCGCCTGAGATGCACGAAGCGGCGCGCGAACGGCAGCTGATGGAATCCGACCTTCGTGTTGCGCTCGAGAAGGACCAGCTTCGGCTGATGTACCAACCGTGCGTGGACAGCACGACCGAAGCCGTCACGGGGTTCGAGGCGCTGATCCGCTGGCAGCATCCGGAGCATGGACCAGTCAGCCCTGCGGTGTTCATTCCGCTCGCCGAAGAAATCCAGCTGATCAACGAGATCGGCGAGTGGGTGCTGCGGACGGCATGCGAGGAAGCTGCGAAATGGCCCGAGCACGTGACGGTCGCCGTCAACCTCTCACCCGTTCAGTTCAAGCTGCATTCGCTACCCGCAACGGTGCGCGCGGTGTTGAACGAAACCGGGTTGCCGGCGAAGCGGCTCGAGCTCGAGATCACCGAGGGCGTGTTCCTCAGCAACGACGAGCATGTCCACGAGATGATCGCCAATCTGAAGGCTATCGGAGTCAAGCTCGCCCTCGACGACTTCGGTACCGGCTATTCGAGCCTCAGCTATCTGCAGCGCGTTCCGTTCGACAAGATCAAGATCGACCGCAGCTTCGTCGCAGGTGCGACCGAGCCCGAGAGCCGCAACGCCGCACTGATCCGCGCGATGGTCGGCCTCGCGTCAGACCTCAACATGCAGACCACCGCGGAAGGCGTGGAAACGCACGAGGAGCTGCAACTCGTGCGCGACCTCGGCTGCTCACTGATCCAGGGATACATCTTCGGCAAGCCGATGCCACCCGAAGAAGCGATCGAACTTGCGAAGAAGGGCGCGGCGACTCTTCCGGCGCAACTGCCGTGGCGCGAGCCGCGAATGCGGATCATCCGCGCGGCTCTGCTCCATCACTGCGGCCGGGTGATCGGCGCTCGGCTCAGGAATATCTCGAGCGGTGGCGCACTGGTCGAATGCCGCGAGGAGCTCGCGGAGGGCGATCAGATCAAGCTCGATTTTGCCGCTGGCGGCCTGATCGACGCCGAGGTTCGATGGACCAAGGGGACACAATTCGGGTGCCAGTTCCGGGAGAAGTTCGATCTCAAGCTGCTGCAACCCACCAAAGCCACGCCGACCGCGCCAAAGATGATGGCACCCACATATCTGACCGCGAAGGACGACGCGGTCGATGGCAAATAGGGTGAGATGATCGCGGAGCTTTGACTTGAATCGGCGATCATGTTTCCTTGATCGCGCTCGAAAGGAGTGGGCGATGAAGCTGTTTGTCGCCTTTGCGGTATTCGTGTGGGTCGTCTGCGGCTTCGCCGGCGCCTGGCGGCTCGAAGGCCTCGACGACCTCCACTGGAAGACCATTGCGCTTGGCCCGATCAGCCTGGTGAAAGCGTTCAATGAAGATCCGGTGACTTACCCTGGTCCAGACTGACCGGGGCTGCACAAGGATCTTCGCCAAAGCCGAAGCCTGCAATTGGTGGGGCAGGGCGAGCAACAGCGCCCGGGATGCATCGTTATTCCGCGGAGCGAGCGTTTGTCGCTCAAAAATTACGTGGCATGCCGCGCGTTCAGCGCCGCTCAGGGGGCCGCGACAGCAAAAAAGGATTCTGATCAATGAAACGCGAGATGAGCGTCCTCATGGCGGCCGCGGCCATTGCGGTTGCCCCTGCCACTGCGCTTGCTGCATCCCCGGGTGGGGGCGGCGCGATGCACGGTTCGAT
>DASQYQ010000133.1:0-2153 GCA_035639115.1 Sphingomicrobium sp.
GCGAACCGACGGCAAGCTCGAGTTCGAGTGCAGCCCCTCTCGACGCAACGTCCATCGGCAAGAGCTACCGCGAAAGGCGGCGCCGACATCTACGCAATCCTCCGTATCGCGAGCGGTTTCCTGCGGCGCCTGCTAATGGCCGCTGATATATCGGGGGGAAACGGCCAGTGGCATCGAACAGCTCTCGAGCGGCGCCAAGAGCGGATGAAAGCGCCGCGTTGGACTCCTTTTGGGCTCTACCGGCCGATCAGCTCATTGCCGCGCTTGGTTCATCTTCCTCCGGGATCGATCAGGCCGAGGCACATGAGAGGCTGAGCCGCTTCGGTCCCAACGCGATCCGCGATCAGGGCGGTTCCGGAACGGTCAGGCTTCTCGTCAAGCAGTTCGCAAGCCCACTCGTCGTCATTCTTCTTTTCGGCGCTCTTCTATCCTTCTGGGTCGGCGACTCGAGCGACGCAGCAATCATCCTTGTGATCGTCTGCGGCAGTGCTTTGCTGAGCTTCTGGCAAGAGGCTCGGGCTTCGAACGCCGTCGAGGCATTGCGATCGCGTCTGGCGCTCACAAGCCAGGTTCTTCGGGACGGCCATCAGACGGATGTTCCTGCAACGGAGCTCGTACCGGGCGATGTCGTGGTCTTGTCGGCCGGCAACCTGGTTCCTGCCGATGGGCTGATTCTCGAAGCGGCCGACTTCCTCGTCACTCAGGCAGCACTCACCGGCGAATCCCTCCCGGTCGAGAAGCAGCCCGGCATTGTCGAACCAACGGCACTGATATCGGCCTGCACGAACGCAGTGTTCATGGGTTCGTCGGTGCGCAGCGGAACTGCGCATGTTCTCATCGTCCACACCGGCGCGAACACTCGGTTCGGAGCGATCGCAAAGGATCTTCAACAAGCCGAGCCCCAGACCGATTTCGAGCGCGGCGTTCGGCATTTTGGCGGACTGCTGCTGCGCGCGATGTTCGTGATCGTCGCGTTCGTGCTTTCGATCAATCAGCTGCTCGGCCGCCCCTTCGTCGAATCGCTGCTTTTCGCAGTTGCCCTTGCCGTTGGGCTCTCGCCCGAATTGCTGCCGGCAATCGTCACCGTGACTCTTTCTGCCGGCGCTCGCCGTCTCGCCAGCGGCGGCGTAATTGTGAGGCGGCTCGAAGCACTCGAAAACTTCGGATCGATGACGGTGCTATGCACCGACAAGACCGGCACGATCACGAGCGGAGAAGTCGCGCTGGCCGATTCGACCGATCCGGCCGGTAGGCCGTCAACGCCGGTGAAGCGGCTCGCCTTCCTCAACGCGGCGCTCGAGACCGGAATAGCCAATCCCCTCGATTCGGCGCTGCTCGCGGCGGGCGAGTCTGCGAAGCTCGATACCGGCGGCGTAACCAAGCTCGACGAGATCCCCTACGATTTCGAACGGCGCCGGCTTACGATCATATTGGAGCAATCGGGCGAACGGCTATTGATAACGAAGGGCGCGTTCGCGGAAGTGCTTGCGGTCTGCTCGACCGTTGCGGAAGGCAGCGGCTCGACCAAACTCACCCGGCCACGACGCGCCGCTCTCCAACGCTTCTTCAAGCGAAAGGGCGAAGAGGGCTTCCGAGTGCTCGCGGTCGCAACCAAGCGAGTCGAGGCAAAGGCGGATTATAACCTTGCTGACGAACAGGATCTCCTTTTCGAAGGCTTCCTCCTGTTTCTCGACCCTCCGAAGGAGACTGCAGCACAGGCGCTGCGCGATCTCCACCGGTCCGGAATTCGAACGGCGGTGATCAGCGGCGACAACCGCCACGTCACCGCCCACGTGGCCAAGGCTGTCGGTCTCAACCCCAAGGCGATGCTTACCGGCGAACAGCTTTCGCGAATGACCGACGACGCGCTTTGGCACCAGGCGCCGCGCACGGACATATTCGTTGAAATCGAACCGCAACAGAAGGAGCGGATAGTTCGGGCTCTCCAAAGGGCCGGTCATGTGATCGGTTATCTCGGCGACGGCATCAACGATGCCCCCGCACTGCGCGCCGCGGACATTGGAATCTCAGTCGACGATGCAGTCGATGTCGCGCGTGAAAGCGCCGATATCATTCTCTTGAAGTCCGATCTCAAAATCCTCTGTCAAGGCGTCGAGGACGGGCGGAGGACTTTCGCAAATACGCTCAAATAT
>DASQYQ010000134.1:0-3803 GCA_035639115.1 Sphingomicrobium sp.
TGCATGATCCTGATGATTGGCCGTACCGAGCAGCTTTACCGGGTTCCCGTTGAGGAGGAAGCCGCGCTCCGGATCGAAGTGAGCAGTACGAATCCCGAAGCGAGTGTCGATATTGTCGATCAGCCGCTTGTTCCCTCTTAGCAACTCTACTCGCGCTACGTAGAGGTTCGGGGCCTCCGTCGACCATAGTCGAGGCGCGCCGACCTTTGCCTGCTGCTGGAACGTACGCTGTTCTCCCGCGGCGAGGCTGATCGGCATCCCCTCGTCGACCGCAACCGAGCGGCCGTCGGGTCCCATCAGGGTCAGACGAAGCAAGGCATCGACCGCATGGGCGCTGCTATTCAGAACTTCGGTCGAGACACCTATCTGCGCGCCGGCGGGGCTCAGGTCGCTGGTCACAACGACGCCCCATGGGGGGATGTGGAGCGGATCGGCGCGAACAAGCTCGACGTGGCGGTAAATGCCCGCGCCCTCGTAGAACCAGCCTTCGCCAAGCGTCGCGTCGCAGCGGACAGTCACGACATTGGGGCCGCCCTCAAAGTCAAGAAAATCGGCGATATCGACGTAGAACGGCGCGTAACCGCTCTCGCTTCGGATCGCATCGTAACCGTTCACGAAGACGATGGCGTTGCGAAACACTCCGTCGAATTCGAGCCAGATGCGACGGCCGCGGTCCGAAGGGCTGATATCGACTGGAATTCGGTACCAGCCGATGCTGTTCTCCGGGTAGTCTCGCCCGATCGCCTTGAATCCGTGCGCCGCGCCGCGATCGGAGCCCTTGACCTTGGGCCCCTCGGCGAAGTGCAAAGCTACTGCCCAATCGTGCGGCACGACCACTTTCTGCCATGAGCTATCATCGAATTTGGGCATGGCGGCGGGGGCAGCAGCATCCGCCTTCGCGAACGTCTGTTGGTCGAGTCCAAAACCGAAATCCTTTTCGATGTCGGCAGCATTCCCGAGATGGAAACGCCAATTGACGAGCCGTTCACGACGACGGCCTTGTGATGCGGCCGCTGCTCGCGGCGCCCCTTTCGCGGCGGTCCCCGCCAGAGTTAACGCGACCGCGCTGGCGCCGATCATTTCCCGGCGCGTGAATCCCTCGCTCATTCCCCGGAACGTACGTCGCGGCGCAGCTTGCGCAACGATTAAGAGGCGATGCTCGACTTTCGGACCGTCAGCCTGACAGGCAGCACCTGGTCCTCCGCCGCGCCGCGTTCGATAGAGAGAATCAAGGTGTCGATCAGGGCTTCAGCCGCGCGATGCGCATCCTGAGTAACGGTGGTCAGCGGCGGGCTCACCAAGCTTGCGGCAAGGATGTCGTCGAAACCGACCACCGCCGTCTCCGGTACGCTACGGCCCGCCTGCTCGAGCGCGTGCATCGCGCCGATCGCCGCAACGTCGCTCGCAGCAAAGATTGCGTCAAAATCCACCCCATTGCCGATCAGCTGTTCAACCGCGGCGCGACCCTCGCATTCACTTGGCGCAGCGTCGGCGTGCATGCGTTCGTCAGGCTCGATTCCGGCCGCTCTGAGAGCGCGGCAATAGCCTCGGTAACGCTCCTGGACCTCCGGGAAGCCGGCACCGCCAGTGCCGATGAATGCAATGTGGCGGCGGCCCTGCTGAAGCAGGTGGGTTGTCGCCTCGAACCCGCCCTGCTCATTGTCGGATGAAACCGTGGCTCCGATCTTGCCTTCAGCTGCCGAGCCCCAGCGGACGAAGTGCGTGCCACGCTCGACCAGCTGCTCCAGCTTGGGCCGATATTGGACGTAATCGCCATAGCCGAGCAGGATGATCCCATCGGCCTTGTGGCTGTCCTCATAGTCCACGTGCCAGTCGGACGAGAGCTGCTGAAACGAGATCAAAAGGTCATAGCCCCGATCCGCGCATCGCTTCACCATGGGGCCAAGCAGCGAGAGATAGAAAGGGTTGATTTCCGCATTGTCGGGCAATTCTTCGAAGAACAGCAGCGCAAGCGTTTTCGCCTGCTGCCGCCGCAGCCCGGAGGCGTTCTTGTCGACCTTGTAATTGAGTTGCTCGGCCGCGGCGAGGACGCGCTGTCTGGTCTCGTGGCTCACCGACGGGCTTCCCGACAGAGCGCGCGAAACCGTGGGTTGCGAAACCCCCGCGATCGCCGCGATGTCGAACGAGGTTGGCCGCCTCTGCGTCATCGGAGTGAAATCCTAGCGTCTTGAATACGTATGTATAGCCGCTCGACCCGTTCCGCTTCCGAAATCCTCTGATAGTTTCGTCACTGGGAGAGGGGTTTCAAGGCCCCTGACGATTTGTGCCCGGTCCTAGCGGCCGGAACTGAAGGGGGTATTGATGATCAGCATTTCTTCGCGCTCGCGATTTGCGGTTGCTGCCAGCCCGCTCGCCATAATGGTCGCGCTCGCCGCGACGCCGGCCTCGGCGCAGGACGCGCACGCAGCGGACGCGCAGCCGGCAATCACGGGTGCGGCTTCGGCTGCAGTGGCGGCTCAGCAGCCTGCCACCGACCAGGGCGCGAACCCGACGCCACAGGCCGATCAGGGCAGCACGATCGTAGTCACGGGCTTCCGCCAGTCGCTGCAGAGCGCGATCAGCAAGAAGAAGAGGTCCGACCAGATCGTCGAATCGGTCAGCTCCGAGGACATCGGCAAGTTGCCGGACGCGTCGATCGGTGAAGCGATCGCTCGCTTGCCGGGCATCACCTCGCAACGGCTCTCGGGCCGCGCCGACGTGATCTCAATCCGCGGTTTTGGTCCTGACTATTCGACGACTCTGCTGAATGGCCGCGAACAGACCTCGACGGGTGACAACCGCGCCGTCCAGTTCGACCAGTATCCCGCGGAAGTCATCAACCAGGTCAACATCTACAAGACGCCGATCGCGTCTGTGATCGGGCAAGGCATCGCCGGCACGATCGACTTGCGGACCATCCGACCTCTCGAGTTCGCCCACCGGGTCATTTCCGTCGGCGGTCGCGCCGTTTATCCGGACATTGGAAAGCTCAATCCGGACGCCAAGAAGTATGGCTATCGCTTGAACGGCGTCTACGTCGACCAGTTCGCCGACGGTCGCGCGGGCGTTGCGCTAGCAGCGAGCTGGGATGACGAGCCGTACGAGATCAAGGAGTTCAACGCCTGGGGTTATGCAGACGGGCCGAATGGCAACAAGGTCGTAGGCGGCCTCAAATCATATTCTACCTCGACCGAGTTGAAGCGTCTCGGTCTCACGGGCACGGTCGAACTAAAGCCGACAGACTATTGGACGTCGACGCTCGACGCATTCTACTCCCACTTCGAGGACGATCAGATCAAGCGCGGCATCGAGGTTCCGCTGCAATGGGCCGGATGCGACAACCATGGACAGCGGTGCACAACGCTCGAGCCGGGTTTCACTGCAAGCAATGGACTGATCACCGCCGGGACGTTCGACAACGTCTGGAACGTTGTCCGCAACGTTCTGCAGCCCAAGCACGCCAAGCTATACTCTCTCGGCTGGAACAACGCTTTTGATGGCGGCGACGGCTGGCACGGTTTTCTTGATCTCAGCTGGAACAAGACCAAGCGCAATGAGCTGGTCTTCGAGACCTACGCCGGAACCGGCTATCTATTCTCCGGCCCTGGCGACACACTCGGATTCGAGTCCGGCGACACCGGCACGGTGATCACCAGCCACAACATCGACTATTCCGATCCCAACCAGGTCTTCGTCACCGATCCGCGCGGCTGGGGCGGCTCGGCGCCGAACGGCGCGATCAGGCCTGGCTATTGGAACAACCGGATCGTCGACGACCGCATCTGGCAGGTCCATCCCGAGAT
>DASQYQ010000135.1:0-2150 GCA_035639115.1 Sphingomicrobium sp.
TGTCGTCGACACCGGTGTGCGACGCGGCGTCCATCTCGATCACGTCGATGTGGCGGCCTTCGGCGATCGCACGGCACGGCTCGCAGACGTTGCAGGGTGTGATCGTCGGGCCGCCCTTGCCGTCCGGCCCGATGCAGTTGAGCGCTTTGGCAATCAGGCGCGCCGTCGAAGTCTTGCCGACTCCGCGAACGCCGGTCAGCAGGAAGGCATGGGCGATCCGCCCGCGGTCGATAGCATTGGCGAGCGTCTTCACCATCGCGTCCTGGCCGATCAGCTCGCCGAAGGTCTGGGGACGGTATTTCCGCGCAAGGACCCGATAGGCCCCCTTCGCCGCGGGCGCGGGCATTTCAGGCAAATCGAGGCCCAGACCGGGCGATTCGGCGTCTTCCATCACTGCTGATTTAGGAGGTGAAGCCGGTGATGGCGAGCGGTGGAAGCCGACGACCCGGCACGAAATCGTTGTGGCTGCTTCCTTCCGGACCTGACCAGGTTGGCGACAGCGCCGTCCGCCGACTTCCGGCCGCGCATATGGTGGACTGCAATCCATCGCGCAAGTTCAGCTTTGCGCGTGGCAGTTCTTCATTGACCGTTCACGCGAGAGGGCGGACTTCAAGCCGATGCCCGTTCTGGTCTTCCTCGCCGCGATGGCCGCTGCGCCGACTGCGTCGGCGCCGATTACGGTGAAAGGGCATCAATGGGCGCCGTTCATTAGCCCGATGGGTGAGCCGTATCGCGCCCGTAACAAGGACGACGACACGCTTGCGGACTGGTTCTACCGCGCCGACCGCAATCGCGACGGCGTTCTGACGGCGGACGAGATGGAAGCCGACGCCGTTCGCTTCTTCCAGACGCTCGACACCGATCACGACGGCGAGATCGACCCCGACGAGCTGGCGAATTACGAATATGAAATTGCGCCGGATATCCAGGTGATGTCGAGGACGGAGCGGAAGCCGGGGGATCCGGCGCCGATCGTTCGGGCCGACGTGGACGACATGGACCTCGACACACCTCGTCCTCAGGCGGACATCAAGCGTGAGCGGCGCAAGCAGCAACGCGATCAGTCCGAGGCGCTAGGCCTCGGCGGCGCGCTGCAGGGTGGCGCCCGCTACTCGCTACTCAACATTCCCGAGCCGGTCGCCGCGGCGGACAGCGACTTCAACAGGGCCATCACCCTCGAGGAATTCAGGCAAGCCGCGGCGGCGCGCTTCGCCCTCCTCGATAGCACGCATCAGGGACGGCTCACCTTGGCGCAGCTTGAGGCGCTGCCCCACGCTCCCTCGTTCGACAAGCATCGTGCGAAGCCCGACAAGAACGCGCTCGACGCGCGCATCGGCAATCCGCTGCCGTCGGGCCCTTAGCTAGCTAACGCCCCATCCAGTTCTTCGCGCCGGGCGGAACGCGTACCGTGATTCTCCCCATGTCCGCCGTCAGGATGATCTGGCAGGCAAGCCGCGAAGTTCGCGTCGCATAGGCGGCGAGGTCGAGCAAATCCTCCTCCTCCTCGCTCGCGCTCGGGAGCTTCTCGAAATCCTCTGCATCCACGATGACGTGGCAGGTCGAGCAGGCCATGACACCCTCGCACGCGCCTTCGAGCGGCTCGCGGGCGGCCCAGGCGACGTCGAGCAGCCGCTGACCGGGTTCGGCTTCCACTTCCTTGTCGAGAGACCCGTCAGGCTTCAAGAACCGCACGCGCACCATCAGACTTGCACTCCTCGTGCCACATAACCGGGGCAATCAGGCTCTTGTCGAGAGCGGAAGTAAGAAGCTGCAGCCGCGGGGCCGGCGAGATTTACGAGCAAATGCTTCACAGGATTGGGATCACGGTCGAACTTGCGGCGGCTGAACCTTGCGCTGACCCGAGGGTCGGAACGGCAGTCACGCGTCGAGCTTCTCCTGGGCAATCGCATGTGCAGCGATTCGGTGACAGGCGTCGACCAGTTCCTTCTGGGTCGTGTAGCGACCGAACCCGAGGCGGATCGACGATCGCGACTGGCGGTAGTCGAGGCCGAGCGCCCGCAAGACGTGGCTCGGGCGTCCCGATCCGCTCGCGCAAGCCGAGCCTAGAGAGAAAGCGATGTCTCGTAGATCGGCAATTAAGCGCGCCCCATCAAGGCCTTCGCGGCGAATGTTGAGATTGCCGCGATAGC
>DASQYQ010000136.1:0-2285 GCA_035639115.1 Sphingomicrobium sp.
TTGCCCCGGCACCCAGAAACTGACGCCCCCTTCATCGGCGAGCGCGGAAACGCTTTGCGAAACAACCATCGTCAACGCCGCAACAGCGGCAGTTCGGAGCCGTGCGAGCGCAACGGCTGAATCGGCGCACTGATCATTGGCGACGCGATTTCAGCGGCCGAGGACTTCGGCCGCCCTCGCGGACGGGCGGTGTCAGACCAATTTTTCGGGCCACCCCTGGCTGTGGTAGCTTCAGGCCATGAGCAACCCATTTCGATATTTCAACAGCTCGCCAGAAGTGATCCGTCTGGTCGTGATGATGTACGTGCGGTACCCGCTGTCGCTGCGCAACGTCGAGGATCTCCTGGCCGAGCGCGGGATCGAGATCAGCCATGAGACCGTCCGATTTTGGTGGAACCGGTTTGGCCCGATGTTCGCCGCCGAGATCCGAAAGAGGCGGGTAGCGCATCAGCGCGGCTTCCCCCAGTGGCGTTGGCATTTGGATGAGGTCTTTGTGAAGATCAACGGCAAGCTCTGCTACCTCTGGCGTGCCGTCGATCACGAGGGCGAGGTCTTGGAAACGGTGGTCACCGCGAAGCGGGACAAGGCTGCGGCGGTGAAGTTTCTGAAGCGCATCATGAAGAAATATGGCCGCCCGCGGAGCGTCGTGACCGACGGGCTTTGCTCCTATCCCGCGGCGATGAGCGAGATCGGCAACGTCGATCGCCACGAGGTTGGTCGTCGCCTCAACAATCGGGCGGAAAACTCGCATCAGCCTTTTCGACGACGAGAGCGAGCCATGCAGCGGTTTCGAAGCGCCAAGACGCTACAGAAATTCAGCTCAGTTCATGCTCAGGTCCACAACCATTTCAACCAGGAACGTCACCTCATCACCCGCGAAATCTACAAACAGAGACGCACGGCCGCTCTGGCCTCGCGGGCTAATCGCCGATGGGTCTGGGTAGGCTGTGACATACTTAGACGAACTGCCGTTAGTCTGACAAAGCTTTCGGCGCCTCGCCCTGATCGTCGAGGGCAGCCTCCGTCAAGGCGAAATCCCCTCCGAATTCCGCGCGGCGACGGGCCCTGGCGGTCGTTCGCCGATTCTTTCGTCGATCGCCGAGCGGCGCGCCTTAGGCTCCGCGTCGGGTCGTGCGCCTCCGCGGGCGAGCACAATGGGTTCGTCGGCAAGGGACTGGTAGACTCGAATGTAGTCCCGACCTACACGCTCGATGGAAAACCGCTTCTCGAATCCGCGGCGCACGGCCACTCGGCTGAGCCTACGCACGTTTTCGACCGCGGCGACCGCTTAGTCGATTCCGTCGACGATGAAACCGGTCTGCCCATGCTCGATCACCTCGGGCACGGAGCCTCTGCGCCACGCGATGACCGGCGTGCCGCACGCCATCGCTTCGATCTGGACGAGACCGAAAGGTTCGGGCCAATCGATGGGAAACAGCAGCGCCATGGCCCCGGCGAGGAAGGCTTGCTTCTCGCCGTCGCTCACTTCGCCGACAAACTCGACCCGCGGATCCCGCAGCAGCGGGCGGATCACGTCTTCGAAATAGGCCATGTCGACCTTGTCGACCTTGGCTGCGATCTTGAGCTCCACGCCCGCGCGCCTGGCGATCTCGATCGCCCGGTCCGGGCGCTTTTCCGGGCAGATCCGACCGAGGAACGCCAGATATCCATCGGCGCCCTCCGGCGAGAACGAGTAAAGGTCCGCCGGCAGGCCGTGCGGAACGGTCGCGATCCAACGCGCCGATAGAGGCTTCCGCTGATGGTCGGAAACCGAAACCAGCGCCATGTCCGCGAATTCCGCGAACAACGGTTGATAATTGGGGAGGTCCATCCGGCCGTGCATGGTCGTCACGGCGGGGGAAGCCAGACAGCGTACGAGGGGAAGGTGGAAGTAGTCCCAATGAAAGTGCAGAACATCGAAATTGCGGGCGCGCTGACGGATTTTCTCGAGCTGCAGGACGCTGTACGGCAGGGCGTCGTCGACGCGCGACAATCTGAGGGCCTGCGGGGCGCAAGGGATGAGCTCCGCGGTGGTTTCGGAGTCGCCGCTCGCGAATAGCGCGACCTCGTGCCCCTGCCGCACCAGCTCCTCGGTCAAATAGGAGACGATCCGTTCCGTGCCGCCATAGAGTTTTGGCGGGACGCTCTCGACTAACGGCGAAACCTGGGCGATTCTCATTTCCGCTACGCCGTTGCAGGAACGGAAGCAGCGGAACAAGGAACAGCAACTCCGCCGCTGAGTTCAGGAGCGCCCAGAGAGGCGCGATCAGCATGATCTTGCATGG
>DASQYQ010000137.1:0-3568 GCA_035639115.1 Sphingomicrobium sp.
TGGCGTAGGAGGTCAGACCTGAGAGCGCCTGCATGCCGGTGGCTTTCCGGACTAGCGTTCCCGAGATGTCGATGATGGCGATCCCGTCCGGCGCCGGAGCCGCGGCGGGCATGTCCATCATGTCTTCCCGGTCCATCATCGGCATGCCCTGAAGCCGGGGCCCGATGGCCTGCACGATGGCTTCGAGCTTCTGCGGTTCGATGGCGAGAGGCGTCCCAAAGACACGGGTGGCCAGATGGGGCAGGGAGAGAAACTTCATTTCTTTTGGCGTCCTTTGTCGATGGGGGTAGCTTGCGCCGGTGCCGCGCCGCCCATTTCTGCGTTATCGCCGGGCGGTACGTTTTCCGTGACGCGCGAGGCTCCGTACACCGGGATGATGCCGAGTTTCTTCTCGCGGTCGTGGTCGCGTTTGATGGCCGCGTCCACTTCCTCCACGTCTTTGCCGCGCGCCGCCACTTCCGCCTCACGAGAGGTCAGACAGGATTCGATCTGCATACGGATCGATTCCACGTCGGCTTTGGGGTCTACCCAATCCCACGGCTGGCCGGACCATTCGACGTTCAGGTACTCTTCGGGGTTCTTGCGATAGTCCGCCGCATCGATCACTCCTGCGAGCGCTGCCGCGTCCAGCCAGGCTCGCCACACCGGACGGCAGAACTGGTGCACCATCACGCTCATCTGGAACTGCTCCCAGATTCTGCGGAGAGCGATCAATCGCACGCGCGCCGACGAGTAGTTCACCTGATTCATGTCGCCGGTGAGCATCTCGTACGTCACCCGGAGGATGGTCGCGGAGATCTGCCGCTGGACGCGCATGAACTGCTCGTAGGTGTTCGCCACGCCGGGATGCGCGTAGAAGCCGAACTCTTCGCCGGCATTCGTGTCGAGCATCGTCATGGTGCCTGGCTGCGCTTCTACGTACGCTGCTCCGGCCGGGGCCTGGTCGTTGCCGACCATCGTGCTCATGGCCGCCAGTTGCGGATCGTCCGGCGTGAGCGATTTGCGCCAGCCGAACATATACGCGCCCAGCTTCTGGCGGAAGCGTTCGGCGTCGTCGTAATCGTCCAAGTCCGAAAGCTGGTTGAGGATCGGAGCGAGTGAGGTGATGCCGCGGATCTGGTTCCCGCGGATGAACTCCATCACGTGCAGGACTTCCGCCGCCGGCACGCGCGTAATTTCGAAGGTGTTGGGCCAGATCGCCGCATCGCCGGGATGCTCCCGGTAGAAGTGATACGCCACTCTCTGGTGAATCTGGTCGAATTCGATCGAAGCCCGGATCAGGTTATTCGGTGAGGCCATGTCGCCCGACATGCGCCAGAAGGCCAGTTGTTCGGGCTCGATCAGGTCCAGTTGCAAAGGGACCCGCAGCCCCGATCGAGAGAGATCCGCATTCAAACGGAAGCGGAAACGCGCGAAGGCTTCGCCTGCTTCGATCACGTTGCGGCAGACGAGCGCCTGTTGGAGATAGAAATCCTGGAGGCTGTCCGGCTTGCCGTCGGGACCGATGCGCCGCGCCGCGCTCGACTGCGGAACCCAGAGGGCGAATTCCATCTCGAGCATGCGCCGGGTGTCCGGATTCGAATGCTTCGAGTGCGGCCGGATGCCGGTGCCGATCACCTCCGCGATGAACGAAGTGATTCCGTTCGCCGCGAGCGGATTCTCCATCACCGTCTTGCGCGCGGTGCCGGTGAGCTTCGGGCCGTCGGCCAAGGCGAGACTGGAGACTCCCCGGTACGAGGTCCCGACGTTCAGCGTGCGCCGCCCGTTCGAGGCCGCGTTGTAGCCCGAGGTCGGAGGGGACGCCATCGGACGCCCTGCGATCGCTCTCCCGAGATTTTTGAGGTAGCCGAACATTACAGACCGAAGCCTTTGTTGCCGTAGAACAGGAACGTGCGGACTTTGGGAGCGGGAGCGGGAGCATCGGTCGCGTTGTCGTAGAGCGCTTTGAAATACGCGATGGCCGTCCGGATGTCGGTCACGCTGCGATACACCAGATGCTTGCCTTCATGCGTGACTTCCGCGTAGCCCTTGCCCAGAGAGGATTCGAGCTTCGCGATGATGCTGTCGAGTTGTGCGGTGGTGTATGGCATTTACAAGAGCCTGATCGTCGGCCGTCTGGGGAGAATCGTCGCCGTCGGCCGCTGCGGTTGCTTGGGTGCTTCCGGTACGGGTGCTGATTGCTGCGGAATCGGTTCGGGTTCCGGTGCCGAAGTTGCAGCGTTTGGCTGCAATTTCGCTTCGAGGGTCCGCCAGTGCCGCTCCTGGAAGCGGTCCATCCCGACGTCCCAGGCCGCCGCGCGCGCGTACACGCGGCAGTCGAGCGCTTCATTGCGCGGCCGGGTCTGTTCCCACTCCCGAACCGTCCGCCCTTTTTTGTTCTGCCGGGTGACGAGCTGCTCGGCGCAAAGCTGTTTGAAGTGCTCGTCGCCGTAGTTTGGACCCTTCGGGAAGTGGCAATAGCCGGGCGGATAGACCCAGCCTTGCTTCTTCTCCTCTTCCGTCGGAGGCCGCTTCTTTAAATCGGCGTACAGCCCACCCTTAAAGAAATCGACCCAGACGGTGCGGATCTTCAGCCCGCCCTTGATCTTCTTCCCGCCGACAGTGACATCCTGTGCGGAGGGCTGGCCTACCGGGATGTTCGACCGCTGGACTCCCTTAATGGCGACACAGCGGGAATAGGGAAGAGACCGAACCGCCTGATAGACTTCGTTCGTCGAGTCGCCCGAATCCACGAACATGCGGATGATGGGCATGTCGGCGCCGGTCTCGGAGGGATACACGGCGCCGAGCAACTCTTCCAGTCGGGCCTTGAGGTCTTCCGCGGTCGCACGGCCCTCGATGATCCGGTAATCGATCGACCAGGACTCATACCCGCGGCCCCAGGCGACGATTTCGGCTTCGATGCGATCGGGTTGAACATCGACCCCGCAGGTTAAAAAGAGGCCGCCTTTTGGAACGGTTGCGGCCGCATAGTCCTCCCGACGTTCAATGAGCCTCTCCCAGTCCGGAGCTTCCCCCTGCTCCACCCAGGTCTCGGCCATCTCGGTATTCCAGAAGGCCTTCAACCGTTCGATATCGCCGAGCGCCCGCAGATACTTTCCCGCCAGTTTCGCGATGGTCTTTTTGAGCGAGCAGAGCGACGAGATGCGGAAGCCCGCGACCCCGTTAAAGGGTGCCTGCGCGCGGTACTCGCCACGCTCGACCGCATTCCATCGATCCACGTCCGTCCATCTGGCTTGGCAGGCTTCGCAGATGTAGTGCGCCGATTCCGCCTGACGTTTGATCGAGGGCAGGGAAGTATCGATCTTCACCTGCGACCATTTCAGAATCTGGTGATGGCCGCACTTCGGACAGGGAACGAAGAACTCCCGCTGATCCGATTCGAGAAACGCTTTCTCGATTCTGCTGTGGCCTTTGACCGTGGGCGAGCACGTCAGAATCTCTTGGTAGTTGTGCTCGAACTCCGTCAGCCGTCCTTCCGCCAACGAGATCGGATCGCCTTCTCCCGCTGCCGAGGAAGGGTACTTGTCTACCTCGTCGCAGAAGAGATACCGGATAGGAAGCGCCG
>DASQYQ010000138.1:5000-8504 GCA_035639115.1 Sphingomicrobium sp.
TGGCGATTGTCCTGCCGGTTCCCCGGCTGTCCGCCGAGGTTCTGACCTCTCTGACCCCCACGGCCGCGCCGGCGGCCGCCCTGACGATTATTGATCAAATGTCTACATCCTTACGAAGTAGCTGCATCCCCTTGGGCCCTCAGCCGAGCAGGGCCGCGCCCAAGCACGGCTCCTGACCCTCTCGTTCCGGTCTGCGCCTTTTGAGCGTCAGACGAACGGCCGATTGCGTCGGGGGTTGGAACGGGATGCGCTCAGCTTTTTCTAAGGGAGCGGGCCCGGCCCAGGCCACCGATGTAGTGCGCCCGACAGCGGATGCCAAGCGATTTTGTATCACGCCCAGGTTAAAAGAATGGCGCGCGGGCGCGACGCAAGGTCGTTCGCGACCTTCGCCTGGAGCCCGTCACGGGCGAGCAGGCAGGTCACTGCGTCCACCTGGTCGGGCGCTATTTCTATCGCCGCCAAGGCCCCTTCAGTGAGCAGCCGCGGGAGTTGCGGAGCCAGCTCGCGATAGGCATCGAGGCCTTCGCGGCCGGCGAACAAAGCCTCGTCAGGCTCGAATTCGCGAACGCCCGGACCAAGCTCGGCCCCCTCTGCAATATAGGGCGGATTGCAAAGGATGAGGTCGAACCGTTCGAGCAGTCCATGGGCCCAGTTCCCCTGCATCAGCTTCACTCGCGATTCGAAGCCGAGGCGGCGGGCATTTGCGGATGCGTAGGACAATGCGTGCCGCGCAACGTCGATGCCGAGGCCCGTGGCCTCGGGCCAGATATCGAGCGCGGCGAGAAGGAGCGTTCCGGGGCCGGTGCCGAGATCAAGGATCCGCTTCGGTCCGAACGTTCCGTCGAAATGCTCGATCGCGGAGGCGATCAGAACCTCGGAGTCCGGCCGCGGGACGAGTACGCCCGGCCCGACGTGGAGCTCGATGTTCCAGAAAGCCCGGCGGCCGGTGATATAGGCGATCGGCTCTCCTTCCGAGCGACGCTTCAGCATGCTCCAGAACCGTTCCGGCACGTTCCGGTCGGGCGGCGAGAGCAGCAGCTTGTCGCGGTCGATGTGAAGCGCTTCCGCCATGAGCAGCTCGGCATCGAGACGCGCGGTGTCGCTCGTCTTGGTCAATTGGTGCGTGGCGTCATCCAGCGCTCGGGCAATCGGCTTCACGCCTCTTCGAGCCCCGCGAGGCGTTCGGCTTCATCTTCGGCAACGAGCGCGTCGACGATCTCGTTGAGGCCGGGCCCCTCGAGCACCTCGTCGAGCTTGTGAAGAGTGAGGTTGATTCGGTGGTCGGTGACTCGACCCTGGGGGAAATTGTAGGTTCGGATGCGCTCCGACCGATCCCCCGAGCCGACCATCGACTTGCGCGCGCCGGCGCGTTCGCTCGCGAGCCGCTCCCGTTCCATTTCGAAGAGGCGGGTGCGAAGAACTTTCAGCGCCTTCGCCTTGTTCTTGTGTTGCGATTTCTCGTCCTGTTGGATCACGACCAGGCCGGTCGGAAGGTGGGTAATCCGAACCGCGCTGTCGGTCGTGTTGACCGACTGGCCGCCGGGTCCTGACGAGCGATAGACGTCGATGCGGAGGTCCTTGTCGTCGATCTGAACGTCGACGTCTTCGGCTTCGGGAAGCACCGCAACGGTCGCGGCCGACGTGTGAATCCGACCGCCGCTTTCGGTAACCGGGACGCGTTGGACCCGGTGGACTCCGCTTTCGAACTTCAGCTTCGCGAACACGCCGGCGCCGCTGATCGATGCGATCGCTTCCTTGTAGCCGCCGACTTCGGAGCTGCTGGCGCTGATCAGCTCGAACCTCCAGCCCTGCGTTTCCGCGAAGCGCTGGTACATGCGCAGCAGATCGCCGGCGAATAGCGCCGCCTCGTCGCCGCCGGTCCCCGCTCGAACTTCGAGCATTGCGGCCCGCTCGTCGGCAGCGTCACGCGGCAGAAGCTGGATCGCCAGTGCCCGCTCCGCGAGAGGCAGCTTGTGGCGAATCTCTTCGGCTTCGGTCGCGGCCATTTCCTTGAGCTCGGGCTCGGCAGTCGGGTCTGCGACCATGCCGTTGAGCACTTCGAGCTCGGCGCGAAGGCGACGAACTTCGCGTGCAGCCGCTGCGACCGGCTCAATTGCGGCATAATCCTTCGACAGCCGAACGAACTCTTCCGGCGCGAGGTCGGCGCGCGCCATCGCCTCCGCAAGCTCATGCCTGCGCGCTTCTATCGACGCGATCCGCTCGGACGAGATCTGAGTCATCGATCGATCGCTTCGGCCAGCAGATCGAGCGACACGGCGCGCTGCTCGCCGCTGGCGAGATCCTTCAGCTGCGCCTCGCCTCGTTCGAGCTCGTCGTCGCCGATGATGAGTGCGAACGCTGCGCCGGCTTCGTTCGCTCGGCTGAGCCGCTTCTTCATATTGCCGCGATAGCCCATATCGGCCGCGACTCCCTCGCGACGAAGGCCCGCGAGTATCCCCTGCGCCTCCAGCTCGGCCCGTGGCCCCAGCGGGACTATCACAACCGATGGCCGCGCCTGCTCCGGCGTCCCGATCATCATCGCCAGCCGCTCGATGCCCGCGGCCCAGCCCACCGCAGGCGTGTGCGGGCCGCCGAGCGCTTCGATTAGACCGTCGTATCGACCGCCGGCCAGCACCGTGCCCTGCGCTCCGAGCCGATCGGTCACGAACTCGAATGCGGTGTGGCGATAATAATCGAGCCCGCGCACCAAGCGCGGCGCCCGCTCCCACTTGATACCGGCGACATCGAGCCCTTCCGTGACCTTGCCGAAGAAGTCGGCTGCGTCCGGCGTAAGGAAGTCGTCGATCACCGGAGCATTGTCGACGATCGGCCAATCCTGGTGCGCCTTGCTGTCGAGGATCCGCAACGGGTTGCGCTCGAGGCGGGCCTGGCTGTCTTCGCTGAGCGCCGACGAATGTCCGCGAAAATGCTCGTACAATGCGTCGCGCCACGCCGCCCGCGTCTCAGGATCGCCAAGCGTGTTCAACTGAAGGATCGCGCCGTCGATGCCTAGCTCCTTCAGGAGCTGGTCGGCGAGGCCAAGCAACTCGACGTCTGCCTGCGGCTCTCCGGCGCCGATGATCTCGGCATCCAATTGATGAAACTCTCGGAAGCGCCCCTTCTGGGGCCGCTCGTAGCGGAAGGCCGAGCCGTAGGTCGCGACCTTGAGCGGGGCATGTTGCTGCCAGCCCTCGCTTAGGAAGGCACGGCAGATTCCGGCAGTGAACTCCGGTCGAAGCGTGATCGACTCGCCGCCGCGGTCCTCGAACGAATACATTTCCTTCGAAACAACATCGGTCGTCTCGCCGATGGTCCGCGCGAAGACTGCGGTCTGCTCGATCGTCGGTACTTCGACGCGCTTGAAGCCGTACAGACGGCGCACTCGATCGAACGCCGCAACCACCGTCGCGAGGCGGTCGGCTTGTTCTCCAAGCAGGCTTTGCGTGCCCCGGACGGGCTGAACTGGCGTCATGGCCGCGGCGCTAAAGCATAATTTCGCGGATT
>DASQYQ010000139.1:0-4048 GCA_035639115.1 Sphingomicrobium sp.
GCGTGAACTTGTCCCTGCCTCGCCGCGACCAAGGGCAGCCGTCGCAATGCGGCGCGTTGTGTGACGAGGTTGCGTATGGAAAGTATCAGACCGGAACAGCCCAAGCCGATTCCGCTGCGGGCCGAGCCAGATCAGGCCGGAACCATCCTGATCCGGTTTGTCGGATTGCTGGTGTTGGCTTTGGCAGCAATGGCGCTGATCTATCTGCGCTGAATTCCTCGTTGCCTGAACAAGGTTAGCGGAGCCCGAATGTACCGTTAGCGCTGGCTCTCGATCGATGCGAGATCCAGCCGCGCGGTGCCGTCGGCATAGCTTCGCACGACCAGCACGGCCGTCAGCATCACCGCAAGCGTAATACTCGCGAAGATAAGCCCAACCAGTTGCAAGCCGCTGCGATCCGCCATTTGCATTCCCCGCCCCTCTATAGCGCGAGCACTATGGAGAGTAGACGTTCAAAATGCGTTAGCGCGGAATCCCGTTGCGGATTTCGGGGAGGCTGTGGCGAGGATGCAACGATGCGGTAACCATGATGCGTCGATCACGCGTCAACTGGTTTCGCGCATCGGTACGAACGCGATCGTGAGGATGGAAAACACCTGCTCGCCGCGCTGATTGGTGCCGGTATTGCGGCCCTGCAGGATGCCCCAGCCCGGACGTGATTCGGAAGCGCGCCTGGAGACGACCTCGCTGACGAAGCTGATGGTATCGCCGGCCAGCACCGGCCTGATCCATCTAAGCTCGCGAAATCCCGGCGACGGTCCCCACAGCGGGACCGCCTCGCCGCGCGCGGCGAGTTCCTGCGCCTGACGCTGGAAGTCGGCGACCAGAAGCTTCATGCAGACCGAGCCGACATGCCAGCCCGATGCAGTGAGCCCGCCGAACAGCGACCTGCGGCCCTCCTCCTCATCGAGATGAAAGCGCTGCGGATCGAATTTGGCCGCGAATCTCTTGATGTCCGCGGCGGTGAAGGTGAACGAGCCGAGCTCGCGGCGGTCACCGACCTCGATGTCGTCGAAATACCGCATCAGGCGGTCGCGCTTTCGCGCCGCCGGATGATGATCGGCGACGTCATCTCGCACAGCGCCTCGCCGGACGCGTTGCGGGCCGTGCTCTTGAACAGCACGATGCCCGTGTCCGGCCGGCTCCGCGACACCCGCGCCTCCAGCACGTCGACCTCGAGCATGAGGTCGTCGCCGGGCCGCAGCGGCGCGAGCCAGCGCACCTCGTTCACGCCCGGCTAGCCGAGCGAAGCGGCGCGGGTGATGAATCCGTCCGCGAGCATTCGCATCATGATCGAGCAGAGGTGCCAGCCCGATGCCGAAAGCCCCTTCAGCATCGATTTGGCCGCCGCCGCCTCGTCGAGATGCATCGGCTGTGGATCGAATTCGGCGGCAAACTCCAGGATTTCGTCGCGCGAGACATGCCGCGGTCCGAATGTGCCGTATCGGCCGGGCGCAAAATCTTCAAAGGTCAGGGTCATCTTGCACGTTCAAGGCGAGGAAGCCCGATTGTGGCCGCACTTTCCGGCAATCTCAAGAGATGCGCGAGTAGTCCGATTCCGAGATTCGCGTCCCGCCCGGGAGCCAGTTGTGCGAAGTTTGGAATCGGGCAGTGCCTGATCTTGCCGGCGACTGCAAGTGCTGGGCTGGCCGCGAGCGTTCAGCAATCATGTTCAAGTTCTTCGACTTGCCGGGAGAGAGCCGACCGATGTTCGACATGAGCCATTTTTTTCCGTGCGACCGCTTGGTCGCGGTCGCCCCAGGCGAAATCGGCAGAGAACGAGGGCAAGCCAGCGTTGTCGCGCAGGTTCAAGGCCGCGGCGCGGGACGCCGCAACGGGGGCAAGCATGTTTGATTACACCCAGATGTTTCAATGGGACAGGTTCATCACGCCCTCGATCATCAAGCCGTTCTACTCGCTGATGGTCGGCCTGGTGATCCTGTTCAGCCTCTCGGGCATCTTCTCGGGTCTGGCCAGCATGGCGATCAGCCCGTTCAGCGGGTTCATCGCGATCCTGTCGAGCCTGCTCGGTGCCGTCGTCGGCATCGTGTTCGCCCGCATCATCGCCGAGTTCATCCTGATCGTGTTCCGCATCAACGAGCACCTTGGCGCGATCCGCGACCAGGGAATGCGGTAGCTTTATCCGCATCGTCATGACCGGGCTTGGCACGGAGGCTCTGCTTCGAGCCTACGTATTGAAGCGGAAGTGCATGACGTCGCCATCGGCGACGACATAATCCTTTCCCTCGAGACGCAGCTTGCCGGCATCGCGCGCGCCGGCCTCGCCGCCGAGCGCGACATAGTCGGCATAGGCGATGGTCTCGGCGCGAATAAATCCCTTCTCGAAATCGGTGTGGATCACGCCCGCGGCCTGCGGCGCCCTGGTGCCGCGGTGAATGGTCCAGGCGCGGGCCTCCTTCGGGCCGGCGGTAAAATAGGTGATGAGGTCGAGCAGGCGGTAGCCCGCGCGGATCAGCCGGTCGAGCCCTGCCTCTTCCAGTCCGAGCGTGTCGAGAAATTCCTTGCGTTCCTCGCGCGACAACGTCGCGATCTCGGATTCGATCTTGGCCGAGATCACGACCGCGACCGCGCCCTCTTCCTCCGCGCGCGCGAACACCTGCCCGGAGAAGGCATTGCCGTCCTTTGCGGAGGCCTCCTCGACATTGCAGACGTAGAGCACGGGTTTCGAGGTCAAGAGCCCGAGCATGCCGAAGGCGCGCTCCTCCTCGGCCTTGCGTTCGAGCAGCCGCGCCGGCTTGCCCTCGCGCAAGAGCGCAAGCGAGCGATTGACGAGATCGAGCTGCTCCTTGGCTTCCTTGTCGTTACCCTTGGCCTTCTTGGCGAGATTGTCGACGCGCTTCTCGAGACTGTCGAGATCGGCGAGCATCAGTTCGGTCTCGATGGTGTCGATGTCGGCGAGCGGCGCGATCTTGCCCTCGACATGAGTGACGTCGCTGTCCTCGAAGCAGCGCACCACATGGGCGATGGCATCGACCTCGCGGATATTGGCCAGAAACTGGTTGCCGAGGCCCTCGCCCTTTGAGGCGCCGCGCACCAGGCCCGCGATATCGACAAAGGTCAGCCGGGTCGGAATGATCTGCGCCGATTTCGCGATGGCCGCGAGCTTGTCGAGCCGGGGATCGGGGACCGCGACCTCGCCGACATTGGGCTCGATGGTGCAGAACGGATAATTCGCCGCCTGCGCCGCGGCGGTTTCCGTCAGCGCGTTGAACAGCGTCGACTTGCCGACATTGGGCAGGCCGACGATACCGCATTTGAATCCCATTTTCCTCGTCCGATCCGTCGCGCGTTGACGCTGCGAGTGAGTAGAATGATTCGTCATGCGCGGGCTTGACCCGCGCATCCATCCGTCGAGAGGATGGATCGCCGGATCAAGTCCGGCGACGACGAGGCTGCTTAATCCCTGGCTTCTTCGCCCTTCTCGAAAAATCCCTTGCTCTGCATCGCCAGATGCACCTTGTTCTGGAACGAGGCGTCCTGTCCGGCTGCGAGCAGCGCGGCGTTGTCGGCGACAGCTTCGCACAGCGCCGAGACCATCGGTCCTTCCTCCTTGAAGAAGTCGGACAGCACGTAGGCGTGCACCAGTTCCTTGACGCCGGGGTGGCCGATCCCGAGCCGCACCCGGCGATAGTCGTTACCGATATGGGAGGTGATCGAGCGCAAGCCGTTGTGCCCGGCAATTCCGCCGCCGACCTTGACCCGCACCTTTGCCGCCGGCAGTTCGAGTTCGTCCTGAAAGACGGTCACCTCGGAAGCCGCGAGCTTGAAGAAGTTCAAGGCTTCCTGCACCGCGCGGCCGGACTCGTTCATATAGGTCGTGGGTTTGAGCAGGATGACGCGCGCCGAGCCGAGCGTGCCTTCCGCCGCCTCGCCCTGAAAGCGACGGCGCCATGGTCCGAAACCATGACGCCGCGCAATCTCGTCGACCGCGAGAAAACCGATATTGTGCCGGTTACGCGCGTATCTCGTGCCGGGATTGCCGAGGCCGACAAACAGCAGCATGGCGCGGCATCCCGACTCCCCGGCT
>DASQYQ010000140.1:0-3614 GCA_035639115.1 Sphingomicrobium sp.
CCGATTGCGAACAAGGCAACCACCACGAGCAGCCCGAGGGCGCCGGCGCGCATGAGCGAGCCTGTCTCGCCGCGACCGCCGATCAGCTCGATCAGGAAAAGCAAGGGGACGAGGGCAAGATCCTCGAACAGGAGCATCGCGAAGGTGGTCTTGCCGACCGGGCCCTCGACTCCCGAGATCGGGAGGACCAACGCCGTTGACGAAAGAGCCAAGGCCAGACCGAGGGCGATAGCGGTCTGCTTATCTTCGCCCGTCGCGAGCAGTCCGACGGCGATCAGGATCGCGCAGCCGACGAGCTCAGCACTGCCGACACCGAAGACCGCGCGGCTCATCTCGCGCAGCCGACGAAGCCTGATGTGAAGTCCGGCCGAGAATAGCAGCAGGATGATTCCGAGCTCGGCGAACGGCTCGATTGTCTCCGTGTTGCTGATCGAGATGGAGTGGAGCCAGGGATGCGTCGAAGCGAGCGCGCCCAGCGCGAATGGGCCCACGATAATCCCGACGATGATGAAGCCGATGACGGGCGAGATCTTCAGCCGGGCGAAAGCGGGGATGACGACTCCTGCAGCCCCCAGGATCAACAGGGCGTCCCTGAAGGCGGACGTCGCGAAATCGCCGTGCATTTCGTTCTTCTGCCCTGTTAGGCCCGGTAGCGAAAGTCAGGCGAAATACCGCTTTAACTGCAATCCGGGTAAAGGCTGACGGCATGACGTCAGATCTGGATCTCGTTATTGCCGGCGGTGGACCTGCGGGGGTCATGGCGGGCCTGCTCTTCGCCCGCGCGGGCTGCAGCGTGCTGGTACTTGAGAAGCATGCCGACTTCTTCCGCGATTTCCGCGGCGACACAGTCCATCCCTCGACGCTCGAGCTGCTCCGCGAACTTGGTCTCATCGACGAGTTTCTCAAGCGGCCGCACGATGAGGCTCGAAAGCTGACGGGGCGCGTCGCGAATGAGCGGGTCGTCATCGCCGACATGGGTCATTTGCCGGTGCAGAGCCGGTTCGTCGTGCTTATGCCGCAGTGGGATTTCCTCGACTTCCTCGCGCAGGAGGCGCGGCACTACCCGAGGTTTACACTGCGGATGAACGCCGAAGCGGCCGATCTTCTCTGGAACGGTGACAGGGTCCTCGGTGTCCGGCTCTCATCGGGCGAGGAAATTCGGGCTCGGCTGACGATTGCAGCCGATGGCCGCGGCTCGATCCTGCGCGACAAGGCGCACCTGCCCCGAAAGGATCTCAGCGCACCCATCGACGTGCTGTGGTTCCGGCTGCCGAAGGAGAAGACGGAGGCGAACGAAACCGGCGGCACATTCGGCGCCGGGGCGATGATCGTGGAAATCGACCGAGGCGACTATTGGCAATGCGCCTATGTCGTCCCGAAGGGAGCGGCGGACGAAATCGAGGCGGAGGGAATTGAGGTGTTCCGCCGCAACGTCGCTCATGCGGCACCCGAACTGGCCCCCGTAGTCGGCGCCCTCAAAGATTGGGAGCAAGTAAAGCTGCTCTCCGTCTCCCTCGACCGGCTAACGCGCTGGTGGCGTCCAGGCTTGCTTGCCATCGGCGATTCGGCGCACGCGATGTCGCCAGTCGGAGGCGTCGGCATCAACCTCGCCATTCAGGACGCTGTCGCCGCTGCGAACATTCTGGCCGCTCCGTTGGCAGCAGGTCAGGACGTCGATCCGCTGCTCCGGAAGGTTCAGGAGCGGAGGCTGTTCCCGACCCGGGTGATTCAGCGGGTGCAGAAGGCCATTCACAACCGGGTCCTGACGCCGCTCGTGGTACGCAAGATCGTTCTCGACAAACTACCCTGGCCGTTGCGCCTGTTTCAGAAGCTGCCATTCCTCACCCGTATACCCGCAAGGCTTGTCGGCCTCGGGGTACGGCGCGAGCACATTCGCTCGCCGGACGCGGGCGTCAGGCGGGCTGAACTTCCTCGGCCATCGCCGCCTCGAGGTTCTTCACGATCGCCTCGAAAAACTGCTCGGTCGTAAGCCAGGGCTGCTCAGGGCCGACGAGGATCGCAAGGTCCTTGGTCATCTGGCCGCCCTCGACCGTCTCGACGCAGACGCGCTCCAGGGTCTCCGCAAAGCGGACGACGTCGGGAGTCTCGTCGAACTTGCCGCGGTACTTGAGGCCGCCGGTCCAGGCGAAAATCGAGGCGATTGGATTGGTCGAGGTGGCCTTGCCCTGCTGATGCATTCGGTAATGGCGGGTGACGGTGCCGTGAGCCGCCTCGGCTTCCACCGTCTTCCCGTCGGGAGTCATCAGGATTGATGTCATCAGCCCAAGCGATCCGAAGCCTTGCGCCACCTGATCCGATTGCACGTCGCCGTCGTAATTCTTGCAGGCCCACACGAACTTGCCGCTCCACTTCAGCGCGGAAGCGACCATGTCGTCGATCAGGCGATGCTGATATTCGATGCCAGCTTCCTGGAACCTCGCCTTGTATTGGCTATCGTAAATCTCCTGGAAGATGTCTTTGAAGCGGCCATCATAGGCTTTGAGGATTGTGTTCTTCGTGGAGAGATAGAGCGGCCATCCGCGGCCGAGGCTGTAGTTGAAGCAGGCATGGGCGAAGTCGCGGATCGACGAATCGAGGTTGTACATCCCCATGGCGACTCCCGAACCCGGGAAGTCAAACACGTCGAACTCGAGCTTTTCGCCATTCTCACCGATCCAGGTCATGGTCAGCTTGCCCGGACCCGGCACCTTGAAATCGGTCGCGCGATACTGATCGCCGAAGGCATGGCGGCCGACGACGATGGGATCCGTCCACCCCGGGATCAGCCGCGGGACGTTCGCGATGACGATCGGCTCGCGGAAGATGCACCCGCCGAGGATGTTGCGGATGGTCCCGTTCGGCGACTTCCACATCTTCTTGAGGTGAAATTCCTCGACGCGTGCCTCATCCGGCGTGATCGTCGCGCACTTCACGCCGACTCCATGCTGCTTGATCGCATTGGCAGCGTCGATGGTGACTTGGTCCTCGGTCGCATCGCGGTTCTCGATCGAAAGATCGTAGTAGAGCAGGTCGACATCGAGATATGGCTGGATCAGCCGCTCCCGAATCCAGTGCCATATGATGCGAGTCATCTCGTCGCCGTCGAGCTCGACGATAGGGTTATTAACCTTGATCTTGGCCATCACGCCTTCCTGCGATTTTCCGGATTTCGGCGCGGCTCTAGGATGCGCTGGGGATGGGCGCAACCACGCCGTTGTGCCGCTGCCAAGCGCCCATTAAGGGAGCGCGGATGCCAGCGCTCGACAAGCACGACACGCCTCTTCCGACCACTACCGTCAAGTGGCGCTTCCCGTCGGTCCATCCGGAGGGGCGGAAATTCGTCGTCGGCGCCGCCTTCCTGACCGTCGTCATTTATCTCGGGCTGAGTCACTTCGTTGGGTGGCTGCTCGTCGGTCTGACGATCTGGGTCGCCGCCTTCTTCCGCGATCCAGTGCGGACTACGCCTCATGGCGAGCGGCTGATCGTCGCGCCGGCAGACGGGCTCGTCACTATGATCGCGCGCGTCGGTGCGCCGCCGGAGCTTTCGGGCGCGGAAGGGCTTTCGGACGGCGACTACACGCGGGTTTCGATTTTCATGAGCGTCTTCGACGTCC
>DASQYQ010000141.1:0-4052 GCA_035639115.1 Sphingomicrobium sp.
GCCGCGGCCGCGCCCTCGACACCCTCGTCCGCTCCCCACGCGCCCACGCCGCCGCGTTCGGCGCCGGAAATGCAGTACCGCTCGATCGGCCCCGGCGGCTTCATCCGACAAGGCCCGGGCGAGCAGCAGGCGCCGATCCCGCCGGCTCCGCCGCGCCGCCTGGTGCCGGCGAAGCCGAGCCCGGAGGTCGCCGACAAGACGAGCCTGCTCGATCTCAACGACCGCATCTGCAAGTGGCCAATCGGGCATCCCGGGGAACCCGACTTCTACTTCTGCGGCCAGCAAGCAAACCCCGGCTTCCCTTATTGCGTCGAGCATTGCGGAGTCGCCTACCAGGCACAGCTCCCGCGCCGTGACCGCCGTCCGCCGCCGCCGCTACCCTTCGGCGGTCCGCGCGTCCGCTAAGCCGTCGTGATTTGCGACGACTTAGGGTCCGACCAGTCAGCAAGAACCGTCGTCGCTGAGCGAGACGGGCCCGCGCTCTTTGCGCAAAAAGATGGTGATGAGTGGCACTAGCTTCTCCTGGAACGTGGCGATCGGGAGATGGCGGCGACTGGCTGCGATATAATCTTCGCGCGCCGCGACACAGTTTCTCGCGCAGCGAGGCGTCCTCCTTTCGACGGCCGGCGCCCGCTAGCCGGTTAAGCCACCCGCAACCGGCATCGCCGGTGGCAACACCGGCTCTTCCCCCAGGAACTTGCGCGTCTCCTCGATGAAAGTGAGGAACGCGGGCTCGTTCTCGAGCAGGATGTGGTTGTAGCTGTCGAGCGGCACGAACTTGGCGCCCGGTATGCCATTTGCGAGCGTCTCGCCGGCAGCAAAAGGAATTGCTTGATCGCCTCTCGCGTGAAGCACCAACGTGGGGTGACGGACCTGCGGCAATAGAGCACGCACGTCGATCGTCGACAGCACCCGCATCAGCTTGACCGCAATCTCCGGCGAGGTCGACCGCCTCTGCAGCTCATTGAACCAGTTCATCTGCTCGGCATTCGCGCCCGGTACGTAGAAGCTCGTGAACAGCTGCCGATAGGCCGGATTGTCCTTGCCCCACCCCAGCTCTGTAAGCGTCAGCATCGCCTCACGGCGGCTGATCTCCTCATTGTCGCCACGCGCGCGCCAGCCTGCCGCGTAACCGCCGAGCAGCACGATCCGGCGCACCCGCTCCGGATATTTCAGCGAATAAGCGACCGCTGCAGCCGCGCCTTGGCTGAGCCCAAGCAAGTCGAACTGCTCGACTCCCGCGGCGTCGACCACTGTAGCGAGATCGTCCACGAACGCGTTCAAACTAAGGTCCGCCGCGTCCCAGTCGGAGAGGCCGTTGCCGCGCTCGTCGTATCGGATGAGCCTGTTGTGGGCCGAAAGCTCGCGTATCCATCCGCGCCAGATCGGGCTCTCGAAATCGAATTCGAGATGGTTGAGCCAATTGGCCGTCTTCACCAGCCAGGGCCCCTCGCCAATCGCCGACCAGGCCAGCTTCGTCCCGTCCGTGGCCGTGCAATATCGCACTTCCTGCGCCGGTAGCTCCGGCTGGTCCAACGACCTCGCCTCCGCCCATTTCTTCGCTTCGACCCCGCGTCGCCAGGCCGCGGGCGGTTCTCCGAACTCGCGCTTGAACGCGCGGCTGAACGCTGCCTCGCTGTTAAAGCCCACTGCGTAGGCAATGTTGGCAGTGTTCTGCTTTCCATCCCGGAGCATGTTCGCTGCCATGCGCATTCGCCAGCGGGCGCAATAGCGCATCGGCGGTTCACCCAGGAGCTCCGTAAAGCGCTCGCCGAGAATGGTCCGCGACACGCCCGCCTCGCGCGCCAGCATCTCGATGTCGATCTCTTCGGCATAGCGCGAATGGATGATCGAAAGCGCCTTCGAAACGGCGGGGTCAGTCAGTCCGCGTAACCAACCTTTCGAACTCAGTGGCAACTTCTCCACATATTCCCGGATCGCCTGCGAGAGGAACAGTTCGGAAAGTCGCGCGACCGTCTCCGGAGATGGATTCTCCTGGGCGAGGAAGCGCAGCGAGCTGTCCAGCCACTGGGCCTCGCCTCCGGTCACATCGAGCGTCAGCAGCGGCGGCAACGCGTCGAGTAACGGGTGCGCCATGCTTTCGGCCGCGCCGAGGAACCCGCACCAGATTTCATTGGTCGGCCCGTCCGTGCCGTGCCTCACCTGGTGCACCCCTTCGGTGGTGACCCAATGCACGTTGCTCGCATCCGCAGGCGGCATTCCGCTGCGGCTCGCGAGCGTATGCGGATCGTTCCTCGGCAGGATCGCTACCGTGCCCGCGTCGATGACGGTCGGCGGAAGCCCCTCGACCTCGATCAGCATCTGTCCCGATCGGACGTAGTGATAGGTGATCAGGGTTTCGGGTTCGGGAAAGAATGGCGCGAAATGGTGCGGCGTGAACTGCGCCAGCACGCAGAAATCGCCACTGAACTCGCCGTCGATCACCACTCCCCCGCTGAGGCGAAGCGACCCGAGAATCTCGTCCAGCACGTCCATTCGGAAGCCCCGCTCCGCATACGTATGCGGCGTTTCGGTCAATTTATCCGGCAGCGTAATCATTTTGGCAAACACCCAAGACGCGTAGACGCTGATCCCGTCAACTCGTGACCGGATTTGACAAGTTGGAAGTCACACTTCCGGCAACGGAAAGTCTTGTCTCGAATAAAGAAGAGGCGATGTCTCATGAATATCGAGGATCATCCTGTGCAATCCCCAGGTGTAGCCGCAGTGTTCTTCTCGACTGTTTCGAGCGTGACTGCAATCGCGATCGCTTTACTCCCGTTTGTCACAATCCACTAAGCTAAAAGGACTAGACTCGTGTATCACGACTTCAATTACCAGCGAACGCTCGCAAGCTCTCTCCGGGCTCAGTGGATGCTCGACGACGTGCTCCCGGCCGATCAGGAGCTCGACTTCAGCCGCAACTTCATGCCGGAAAGCCTCGCCCGGACGGCAGTGATCCAGTCGCTCGATCCGTCCGAGCAGCGCATCCTCAACCAGATCGTCGCGCATGAATATCTGAGTATCTTCGTGGTGGTCGAAGAGTTCATTCTGCCCTTCCTCCTCGACCATGCGCGCGATCAAATCCGCAACGACGACTGGCGCATTCGGGCGCTGCTCAACTTCGCCGGCGAGGAAGCCAAGCACATCCATCTGTTCAAGCGCTTCCACGCGGCGTTCGTCCGCGGCTTCCCGGTCGAGTGTCAGATGATCGGGCCGTCTCAGGCGATCGGCGCGGAAGTGCTTCGCCACGATCCGCTCGGAGTCGCGCTCCTCATCCTGATGATCGAGTGGATGACGCAGCAGCATTATCTCGGCTCGGTTCGCGACGACGGCGATCTCGACCCGCTCTTCAAGAGCCTCCTCAAGCATCACTGGATGGAGGAAGCGCAGCACGCCAAGCTCGACACGTTGATCGTCCACTCGCTCGCCGAAGGGAGAAGCGAGGAGCAGATCGCCAAGGCGATCGATCATTTCTTCGAGATCGGCGCTTTCCTCGACGAGGGGCTGAAGACGCAGGCCGGCTTCAACCTCGACGCGCTCGAGAAAGCGATCGGCCGCAAGGTCGATGACCGCGACGCGATCATCGCTCAGCAGCATCAGGCTGCGCGTTGGACCTATATCGGCTCCGGCATGGTCCACGAGCGCTTCGTCGACACGCTCGAATCAATCTCGCCCTTCGCCGCGTGGCGGATCAACGACGCCGCCCCGCTCTTCGCTTGAAAGCCAGCCAGACCAAGGAGGAATGAAATGCTCGATACGGTGAAAAGCCGCGTCAACGGCCTCGACCTAAATGCGCTCGGCGAAGTCGTCGAAGCGATCGAAAAGGATCCAGGCCAGGCCAAAGTCAGCTTCGATGTCACCACTCGATGGAAGGGCCAAACCCGCAGTGAGACAACCGTCGATGGCTTCACCCTCGCCGGTGAGCGTATCCACCGCAGCCACAAGATCGTCGCCGACGAGCCCAATGAGCTGCTCGGTTCCGACGGAGCCCCGAACCCGCAGGAACTGCTGATGGCAGCCCTCAACGCCTGCATGACGGTCGGCTATGT
>DASQYQ010000142.1:0-13937 GCA_035639115.1 Sphingomicrobium sp.
TACTTCCGGCTAGCTTCGCCCGCAGTCGCGCGCGTGCTCGAGGGCCTGATGGCGCTCGCAGTCGACGGACCTCCGCGGCATCGTCCCAAATCGCCGTGCGACGAAGCCATGGCTCGGGCTCGGACCTGCTACGATCATCTCGCCGGCAAGCTCGGAGTCGCGCTCGCGGAGAGCCTCGCGGAGCAGGATCGAATCATCCTCACCGATCAGGGCGGCGTAGTGACCGACAAGGGCCGAATCTTCCTGGAGGAGCTCGGCGTCGACCTAGTTCCGCGCAGGAACTCGCGACGGGCTTTCTGCCGGCCGTGTCTCGATTGGAGCGAGCGGCGCTGGCACATCGGCGGAGCGATCGGAGCGGCGCTCGCGGACCGCTGCTTCGAGAATGGCTGGACAGCGCGCCGGCGCGACGGGCGTGCGATCACCATCACGACTGCCGGCGAGCGAGCGTTCGAAAGCTTGTTCGGGATCCGGGTCTAAAGCCCGGCGAACCTGTCCGTCGCGCGCACCAGAGCGTCGAGATTGCCTGGCTCGTTGAACAGGTGCCCGGCGTCCGCAATGATGTTGAGCTCGACCTCGGGCCACGCCTGCTTGAGCTTCCATGCCGCGACTGGCGGAGTGCAGGTGTCGTGCCGGCCCTGGACGATCACGCCGGGAATTCCGCGCAGCTTCTCTGCCGCGCCGCGCAACAGCTGCCCTTCCTTCAGCCAGCCGTTGTTCGCCATGTAATGGTTCTCAATCCGAGCGACGGCGACGGCGACGTCCGGCGACGTGAAATGCTCGATCGTCTCGGGGCTCGGAAGCAGGGTGACGATATCCCCTTCCCACTTGCTCCAGGCCTGCGCGGCGCGAAGCTGCTCCTGCTTGTCGTCGCTGGTCAGCCGCTTGCGATAGGCTTCGACCAGGTCGTCGCGCTCGGCTTCCGGGATAATCGCGACGAACTCGTCAAACTTGTCGGGATAGACCTGGGAGGCGCCGCCCTCCTTGTACATCCAGTCGATCTCATACTGGTCGAACAGGAAGATTCCGCGGAGCACCAGCTCGGTGACCCGCTCGGGGTAGGTGATCGCGTAGGCGAGTGAGAGAGTCGAACCCCAGCTGCCTCCGAACACCTGCCACTTGTCGACCTTCGAGACCTGGGTGCGAAGCTTCTCGATGTCCTCGACGAGGTCCCACGTCCTATTGTGGGAGAGGTCTGCATAAGGCGTCGACTTGCCGCAGCCGCGCTGGTCGAAGACGAGGATCTTGTACTTGTCGGGATTGAACTGCCGCCGGTGATCCGGGCTCGAGCCGCCGCCGGGTCCGCCGTGGAGGAACACCACCGGCTTGCCGTCCGGGTTGCCAGACAGCTCCCAATAGAGGCTCTGTCCATCGCCGACGTCCAGCATTCCAGTCTCATAGGGCTGGATCTCCGGATAAAGCGTGCGGCGGGTCTGCATCGGCATGTCCATCAGAAGCTGAATTCCTCGTAGATGTGCGAAACATCGCCGTTCCACTCGCCGTTGAAACGCGCGAGCAGCCGGTCAGCGGGGGTCATGCCCGTTGCGACGACATCGCGCAACGGGTCGAGGAAGCCGCCTTCATTGTCGCCCGCGCTGTTCAGCTGCGCGCGCCGGGTTAGGCCCTGGCCGGCGATCTCGATGACTCGGCCGGCGAAATCGCGCATGGTCTCGCCGTCCGGAGTGACCGCGTCGAGCGCCAGCTTCGGCACCTCGTGGCGAAGCTTCTCGCGCTGCTCGATCGTCCAATGCCTCACCGGATCCCAGGCATCGTCGAGCGCCTGGTCGTCGTAGAGCAGCCCGACCCAAAGCGCCGGAAGCGCGCAGATTCGGCTCCAGCGCCCTCCATCGGCGCCGCGCATTTCGAGGAAGCTCTTGAGGCGCACCTCGGGAAATGCGGTCGAAAGATGGTCGGTCCAGTCGGTCAGCCGCGGCTTCTCGCCCGGCAACTGCGGAAGCTTGCCTTCCAGGAAAGCCCTGAAGCTCTCGCCCGCGACGTCGACATATTTGCCGTCGCGATAGACGAAGTACATCGGCACATCGAGCGCGTAGTCGCAGTAGCGCTCGTATCCGAACCCCTCCTCGAAGACGAACGGAAGCATGCCCGTGCGATCGGGGTCGGTGTCCTCCCAGATGTGGCTTCGAAAGCTCTTGTAGCCGTTTGGCTTCCCTTCGGTGAACGGCGAGTTGGCGAAGAGCGCCGTCGCGACCGGCTGGAGAGCGAGGCCGACCCGGAACTTCTTCACCATGTCGGCTTCGGACGCATAGTCGAGGTTCACCTGGATCGTGCAGGTGCGAAGCATCATGTCGAGGCCGAGGGTTCCAACCTTCGGCATGTAGTTCAGCATGATCCCGTAGCGGCCCTTGGGCATCCGCGGCAGCTCCTCGCGCGTCTTGTCCGGCCACATTCCGGTGCCGAGAAAGCCGAGGCCGAGCCGCTCGCCGACGCTCTTGCATTGCTCGAGGTGGCGCGCCGCCTCCGAACAGGTCTGATGCAAATTCTTGAGCGCCGCCCCTGACAGCTCGAACTGGCCCGCGGGCTCCAGGCTGACGTTCCCGTCCTTGCCCTTTAGAGCGATGACATTCCCGTTCTCGAGCACCGGCTGCCACCCGAACTCGGTCAGGCCCGCGAGCAGATCGCGGATTCCGCCGGGCTCGTCGTAGGACGGGGCCCGATGATCGGCTGTCCGGTACACGAACTTCTCGTGCTCGGTGCCGATGCGCCAGTTCTCGCGTGGTTTCTCGCCGCCTTCGAATTCCGACAGCAGGTCGGCTCGGGCTTCGATTGGGCGCGAATAGCTGTCGTCGGTGCGCGTCGTCATGGTCGGCGCGCCCTAGCCGCGCCCGGAAGTCCGCGCCAGCGATTCTGACTTATGAGTCAATAAGGGCGCCAGTCCCCGGCGATGGCCATGTAGGCGGAAAGAGCCGCGAGCGCAGCGGTTTCGGCGCGGAGGATCCGTGGACCAAGCGAGATCGGCGTCGCCCCTGAGCCGCGGACGAAGGAGCGCTCTTCTTCGGTAAAGCCGCCCTCCGGACCGACCAGGATCGCGGCCGGCCCTTCGCGGAAGCATGTCTTGACCGGATCGCCACCGCCTTCGTCCGCGAAGTATAAGTGCCGCTCGGGATCGATCTGCTCGACAAACCGCCTCAGCGGCAGGGGCTCAACAATCTCCGGCAGGCGCGTGCGTCCGCACTGTTCAGCCGCCTCGATGGCGATGCTCTCAAGTCGATCGAGCCGAACCCGCTCAGCGACCGTCCGCTGGGTCATCACCGGTATCAGCCGAGCGGCGCCGAGCTCGGTCGCCTTTTCCACCAGCCAATCGGTCTGCGCCCGCTTCACCGGCGCAAAGGCAAGCCATAGGTCGGGAATGGCCTCCGCCTCGCGGGTCTGCCGTTCGACGGCGAGCGTCATCCGCTTCTTCGCCGCCTCGGTGATCCGCGCGAGCCATTCGCCGGAGAAACCGTCGAACAGGAGCAACTCGGCTCCCTCGGCCAGCCGCAGGACGTTGCCGAGATAATTGGCCTGTTTGGCGTCGAGCTCGATTGAGACGCGATCTCCCAGTGCGTCGCGCACGAACAGGCGCGGCAGGCTCTTCGGGGGCCAGGAAGGGGTTGCGGGCATCGCCGCCTCCTACTTAGGTACAACCGTGCCTGTCACCTCCGACATCGTTCCCGACAGCGAGCGGCGCGGGTTCCTCGGATCGCTTCCGCCGCGCCTGCGGCCGCTCGCCAGCCTGATGCGGATCGATCGCCCGATCGGGAGCTGGTTGCTCTACTGGCCATGTGCGTGGAGCGTCGCTCTTGCGGGCGTCGGCGGCCGCTCGGACCTGTTCCTCTGGCTCGGGCTCGGCGCGTGGGCGATGCGGAGCGCCGGCTGCGTCTACAACGATATCGTCGACCGCGACCTCGACCGGCGGGTCGAACGAACTCGGCTGCGCCCGCTTGCGAGCGGCCGAGTGTCGCTCCGGTCCGCATGGCTGCTCATCGCTGCGCTGTGCCTAATGGGCATGGTCGTCCTGCTCCAGCTGAACCTCCAGGCAGCGATCGTCGCTTTGGTCAGCATCGCGCCCGTTGCGGCCTATCCCTTCATGAAGCGCGTCACCTGGTGGCCACAGGCCTGGCTTGGGATCGTCTTCTCCTGGGGCGCGCTGGTCGGATGGCCGGCTGTGACCGGAAGCCTCGCCTTGACGACTTTCCTTCTCTGGTTCGGAAGCATCGCCTGGGTGATCGGCTACGACACGCTCTACGCGATCCAGGATATCGAGGACGATGCGCTCGTCGGAGTCAAATCCTCGGCGCGCCGGCTGGGCGACAAGGCGCCGCTCGGAATCGGTTTTTTCTACGTCGTCGCGGTCCTGTTCTGGGGCTCGGCGATCTGGAGCGTGCGCCCCGACTGGGTAGCCCTCCTGGGGCTTGTTCCCGCCGCCCTTCACCTCGCCAATCAAGCGCTTCGCGCCGACCCCAAGGACGGCGACCTTGCGCTGAGGCTGTTCCGGTCCAACCGCAGCTGCGGCCTGCTCGTCTTTCTCGGAATGCTGGCGGTCGGCCTCGCCACTCGCTAGGCGCGGCGCATGCAAGCTCCAGAACAAGCACGCAAAATCGCCCAATCCTTGGTCGAGCGCGGAATCGGCTCCGGCGCCACCGCGGCGGATGCACTTTATATCTGCGATCGCTCCTCCGGAGTGCAGGTCCGCTTGGGCGAGACCGAGAGCGTCAGCCGCTCGGAAGGAGAGGAGATAGGTCTCCGGCTCTTCGTCGGTCAGCGCTCCGCGACGGTGGCTTCGTCGGACCTGTCGGAGGAGGCGCTCGGAGTGCTGGTGGAGCGCTGCCTCGCCATGGCGAAGGAAGCGCCCGAGGACCCCTATGTCGGGCTCGCACCGGCCGACCTGCTTCAACAGGGAGAACTTCCGTCCATCGACTCCGATGACGGCTTCGAACCCGATCCTTCGGCCTTGCGCTCGAGAGCGCTCGACACTGAAAAGGCGGCGCTCGCAGTTGCCGGCGTAAAGAATTCGAACGGCGCCAGCGCAAGCGCTTCCGCCTCGGTCGTCGCACTTGCGACCTCGGGCGGGTTTTCCGGCGCCTATCGGACGAGCGGCCACGGCTGCACCGCGATCATGATTGCGGGCGAAGGCGCCACGATGCAGCGCGATTATGCAGGGCACAGCGCCCGCTATCTCGAAGACCTCGAAAGCCCGGCCGAGATCGGTCGGAGCGCCGGCGAGCGCGCGGTCGCGCGGCTCAATCCCGGCCGGCCTAAGCCCGGCAAATATCCGGTGTTCTTCGATCCCCGCGTGTCGATGACTTTGCTCGGTCACTTCGCCGGCGCGATCACTGGCTCCTCCATCGCCCGCAAGACGAGCTTCCTTCGCGAGAAGCTGGGCGAGCAGGTCTTCAAGGCCGGAGTCAGGCTCGTCGACGACCCGCTTCGGCTTCGCGGCCTCAGGTCGCGCCCATTCGACGGCGAGGGCGTGCGGGTCTCACGCCAGGAGCTGGTCTCCAATGGCCTTCTGAACCAGTGGATAGCCGACAGCGCAGCCGCGCGCCAACTCGGGATCGCGCCGACCGGCCATGCAGCGCGCGGCGTCGGGGGGGCGCCGGGCGCCTCGCCCAGCAACTTCTACATGGAAGCCGGCAGCCGAAGCCGCGAGGAGCTGCTGGCCAGCGTCCCGGAAGCCGTGCTGGTGATCGAGCTGATCGGGCAGGGCGTCAACGGAGTCACGGGCGACTACAGCCGTGGCGCGGTCGGCTTCATGGTCCGGAATGGCGAAATCGCCGAGCCGGTCGCGGAGATCACCGTCGCCGGCAACCTCATCGACATGTTCGCGACCCTCGAGCCGGCCAGCGACCTCGAGTTCCGCCGCGGAATCGATGCACCTACGGTCCTCGTCCCTGAAATGACGGTCGCTGCCGCCTAAGCTTCAGCGCCGACCTTCGGCACTCGTAGCCGAGGGATCTCGATGTGCGGGCAGCGGTCCATCACGACCTTCAGGCCCGCCTCCTCGGCGCGCGCCGCGGCTTCCTCGTTGACGACTCCGAGCTGCATCCACACCGCCTTCGCGCCGACGAAGATCGCTTGCTCAACCGCCTCGAGCGCCGCCTCGGGCCGACGGAATATATCGACGATGTCGATCGGGATTCCAATCTGCGCCAGCTCGCGCCACACGAACTCGCCGAGCACATGCTCACCGGTGATCTGCGGGTTCACCGGAAGCACCCGATAACCCCATTCCTGAAGGAACTGCATCACTCCATAGGATGGGCGCGACGGTCTATCGGATGCGCCGATGACGGCGATCGTCCGCGCGCTCCTCAGCAACTCGGCAATGTCCTCATCGCTCGTCAGCGGCATTGCAGAATCCTTTCCTGGCGCCTCAATGCGCCACGCTCTCCAACAGTTTCGCGGCGATCGCATCGAAGGCCTCCGCCTCCGGACCCCCGCTCGTTGCGGGAGGTTTCCCAGCGTCCGAGGCTTCGCGGACGGCGAGCGAGAGCGGCAACCTGCCAAGGAACGGGACGCCCATTTCGGCGGCGGCTCCTTCCGCTCCGCCGGTCCCGAACGGGCTCGACGCCTCGCCGCAATGCGGGCAGGTGTAGCTAGCCATATTCTCGATCACTCCGAGCACCGGAACGCTCATCTTGTTGAAGAGATCGACGGCGCGGCGCGCATCGATCAGCGACAGATCCTGCGGAGTCGACACGATCACCGCGCCAGCCGGCCGCGAGCGCTGGATCAGCGACAGCTGCACGTCTCCCGTGCCGGGCGGAAGGTCGACAATCAGAATCTCCGAATCGCCCCAGTCGGCTTCCATCAACTTGGCGAGCGCTCCAGTCGCCATCGGCCCGCGCCACGCCAGCGCGTGCCCCGGCGAGACCAGCTGGCCCAGTGACAAAAATTTAATTCCGTGCGCCTCGACGGGGATCAATTGCTCGCCTTCCGCAGCCGGCTTAGCATATGTGCCCAGCAAGGTCGGCTGCGACGGCCCGTAGACATCGGCATCGATCAGGCCGACCTTCTTGCCTCGCTCGGCGAGTGCAATTGCGAGGTTCGCCGAGACGGTCGACTTCCCGACCCCGCCCTTGCCGCTTCCGATCGCGATCAAGGTCCGCTTGGGCTCGGCCGCAGTCATCGCGATCCGAACGTCTTCGACTCCAGGCTTCGCAAGCACTGCCGATCGAAGCTCGTCCTCGACCTCGCCGCGCTTTGCCGCCGGGAGGCCAGTCGCATCGACGATCAACGTCGCGACGTTTCCGGTGAGCCTGCGCGAGCGGATGCGGTCCTCGTAGGGAAGTTCGCTCAGCTGGTCGGGGCTGTCCATGAGCGGCACATAGGTGCGCTCGGGCGGCTTGCCACTGTTTTTCGCGCGCTCCGCTCCCTATAATCCACGCCGATGAGCAAATTACTGGGGTGGGTCGGCCGTAATCGCGGCCTTTTCACTGACGACAAGGGCCCGTGGGGCCCAACTGGCAGCGGCGACGAGCCGCACGACGACGGCCATGGTCATGGCCCGTGGGGAGGCCATTCGGCAGGCGGCGGCCGATCGCGCGGCGGCTCCGGAGTCGCTCCGTTCGACGAGCTTCTTCGACGAGGTCGAATGCGTTTTGGCGGCGGCGGCGGAGGTCTTCCGGGACGGCCGAGCGGATCGATCTTCCTGTGGGTCGCGGCCGTGCTCGTCCTGCTTTGGCTGGTCACCACCTCGATGCACTCGATCTCTCCGACCCAGCGCGGCGTGGTCACCCGTTTCGGGCGCTACAGCTATACGCTCGGTCCGGGCGTCGGACTGACCCTTCCAGCGCCGATTGACCAGGTCCAGAAAGTCGACGTCGAGAGTATCCGAAGCATCGACCTAGGATCGCAAAGCAGCGAAGATCTGATGCTGACGGGCGACCAGAACCTGCTCGACATCGCTTATTCAGTACGCTGGAACATCCGCGCGCCGGAGCTCTACCAGTTTGAGCTCGCGCAGCCCGAAGAGACGATCCGCCAGGTCGCTGAGAGCGCAATGCGCGCCGTTATCAGCCAGGTCAGCTTGCAGGACGCCATGGGCGACAAGCGCAGCGAAATCGAAGCGCAGGTTGCCGACCGGATGCAGAAGATCCTCGACGGCTATCGCTCGGGCGTCGAGATACAGGGCGTTGCGATCCAGCAGGCGGACCCGCCCGGCGAAGTCAACGACGCCTTCAAGGAAGTCACTGCAGCGCAGCAGGACGCCAAGTCATACGTCAACCAGGCGAACGCTTATGCGCTCCAGCTCACCGCCAAGGCGCAGGGTGAAGCCGCCGCTTTCGACAAGGTCTATGCCCAGTACAAGCTGGCGCCCGAAGTGACCCGCCGGCGCATGTATTACGAGACGATGGAGCAGGTTCTTTCGAAGGTCGACAAGACCGTCGTCGAGGCTCCTGGAGTAACGCCCTACCTTCCGCTTCCGCAGGTGAAGAAGGAATCGCAGCAGCAGGACCAGGAGCGCCAGCAATGACGTTCGTGCGTCGCCGCCCGCTGCTATCCGCGGTCATCGCCTTCATCGTCCTGCTGGTGCTGCTCAGCAGCTTCCCAATCGTTCCGGAGACCAAGCAGGCCGTTGTAGTCCGCTTCGGCAAGCCCGAGCGAATCCTCAACCAGTTCGAACCGGGCCGGCCCATCGGAGCCGACGGCGCTGGGCTGTCCTACCGCATTCCGTTCGTCGACCAGCTGGTCTGGATCGATAAACGCGTGCTCTCCGTGGACATGGAGCCGCAGCCGGTGCTTTCGACTGACCAGCGGCGGCTGATGGTCGACGCTTTTGCGCGCTACCGGATCGTCGATCCGCTGCTGATGTATATCCGCTCGGCTAGCGAGGATAATCTCAGGAGCCAGCTCCAGACGATCCTGAGGTCGGAGGTCCGCAACGAGCTTGCCAAGCAGCCCTTCGCAGCGCTCCTTTCTCCCGAGCGCCAGGGGATCATGGACGACGTCAGGACGTCGCTGAACGTCCAGGCAGCGAAGTTCGGTGTCCAGATCGTCGACGTGCGGATCAAGAAGACCGATCTTCCTGACGGCGCGCCGCTTCAGTCGGCATTCGAAAGCATGCGCACCGCGCGCCTCCAGGAAGCCCGCTCGATCCGAGCGCAGGGTGCAAAGCAGGCGCAGATCATCCGCGCCCAGGCTGACGCAGACGCCGCCAAAACCTATGCCGCAAGCTTCGGCAAGGACCCGGATTTCTACGATTTTTACCGCGCCATGCAGTCCTATCTGACGACATTCGTCGGCGACGGACAGGAGAAGCCGGCACCCACAAACATCATTCTGTCGCCGCAGAATGACTATCTGAAGGAATTCACTGGACGCTCCAAGTGAACCGGGGCGTTCAAATGGCGTTAAGGAGGCGGCGACATACCGCCTTGCGTCCCACACGAAATGATGGAGTATCGATGCGCTCGAAGGAGTCCGGAAAAGTGCGCTACGCCTACGGGGTCGCAATGGCCCTGCTGCTTGGGGGAACCACCTTCTCTCTGGCCACTGGCCAGGCAGGCGCTCAGGTAGCGCAGAACGGGCCGGGGACTTCAGCCCTCGCTCCGCGTCCCGGCGCGCCCATGTCCTTCGCGGACCTGGTCGCGAAGCTTCAGCCGGCGGTCGTCAATATCTCGACCAAGCAGCGGATCCCGATCAAGGCCCAGAACAACGACCCGTTCGAGCAATTCTTTAGGCAGTTCGACCCGAACGCCCAGCCCGACACGCAGGGTGGCGGCGATAGCGGAGGATCGAGCGGCGGAGGATCGAGCGGCGGAGCCCGCACCCGCGAAGCCGGCTCGCTCGGATCGGGCTTCGTGATTTCGCCCGACGGCTACATCGTCACCAATAACCACCTGATCCAGGGTTTGACGGGCACCGGCACGGTCGACACGGTCACCGTTACGCTCAACGACGGCAAGGAATATCCGGCCCGAATCGTCGGCCGTGACGACACGTCCGATCTCGCGCTCCTGAAGATCAACGCCGCCAACCTGCCGTATGTCCGCTGGGGCGACAGCACGCGCGCCCGAGTCGGCGATTGGGTGATTGCGATCGGCGACCCGTACGGCGTTGGAAGCACCGTCACCGCCGGAATCATCTCCGCGCTCCATCGCGGGATCACCGGCAACGGCGCCTACGATCGCTACATCCAGACCGACGCGGCGATCAACATGGGCAATAGCGGCGGCCCGATGTTCGACCTCAACGGCAACGTCATCGGAATCAACTCGGCACTGATCTCGCCCACGGGCGCGTCAGTCGGAATCGGCCTCGCCATTCCTGCCGAGCTCGCCAAGCCGGTTATCGACTCTTTGATGAAGGGCCAGCGTCCGGTGCGCGGCTATCTCGGAGTCGGGCTGCAGTCGCTCGACGACGAGAATCTGGCGGCCGGCTTCGGGGTTCCGAAGGATACCGGAGAAGTGGTCCGAACGATCGTTCCGAACGGCGCCGCGGCGCGCGCCGGAATCCAGCAAGGCGACGTCATCGTGAAGGTCAACGGCCAGCAGGTGACTCCGGACCAGACCGTGTCCTACCTGGTCGCGAACGCCCCGGTCGGTCCGAAGGTGCCGATCGAAATCGTCCGCAATCACCAGCACAACACGGTTTACGTGACCCTCCAGGACCGCCCGACCGAAGAGGCGCTCAACAAGATCGCGGGCACCGGCACCACGACTCCGCAGGGCACCGCTCCGGGCACTGCGACTGCGCAGAAGGCGCTCGGCCTGTCGCTTGCGCCGCTGACTCCGGAGCTTGCGCGCTCGGCGAACCTGCCGGCCGGGGTTCGGGGCGTAATCATCACCGGCGTCGACCCGAACAGCGACGCCGGCGAGCAGGGGCTTCAGCGCGGCGATCTCATCATGTCGGTGAACAACCAGCCGGTGAACTCGCCGGCGCAGGTCATCGCCACCGTCGAATCGGCGCGCAAGGCTGGCCGAACCAGCGTCGTGCTCCTCATCAAGCGCGGAAACAGCCCGGAAGGCTTCATCGCCGTCAACGTCGGCAAGTAGGCCGCGGCTTACCCCGCCGCCGGCGCAGGAGCGGGTTCGTTCGACGTCGTTGTCGTGAACCCGCACTGCTTCTGCTCCATCGGGATCTGCTTGGTGATCCGGGTCGCGTTCTCCGAATAGGCCTGGGTCACCGAGCCGCTGTTCACCGTCTTGCCGCGCAGCGGGCTGACGCCCTTGCAGATGTGGAAGACGTGCGGGTTCGCTGCCTTCTTCGCTCCATTCTCGGGCGCGATCCAGTAGACGACGTCGAGTCCGTTCGGATTGGCCGAGCTCTTGGTTGCGTCGGCCACGGTCTTGGAATCCTCTGCGATGGCCTTCGCCTGGTCGGCCACCTCCGGTGAACAATCCTTGGTCGGCTGGCCGCCTTTGATCTCGGCCGCGCACTTGTTCATGTCTTGCGTATATTGCTCGACCGAGGGCGGGTTGAAGTCGATTCCGATGAAGGCCGCGACCGCGGCGAGCACGACGCCCACGCCACCGGCTATCTTCTTGTTCTTGGGGTCCATGTCCTTGTCCATGAAGATCAGGACAATGAGCGGCAGGAAGGCGATGACGGTGATGATCGCCCCAAGCTGGTTCTGAAAGAAGAATCGGGCCGGGTCGGACTCGCGCGCGGGATCGTTCTTGTTCGCGGCTTTCCACATCAGGTTGCCGGCAATCGCGAAGATCGCGATCACGACCAGCAGGCCTATCAACTGCGGCAGGTTGCCGTGATCAAACTTGTGCTGGCGGAGCATGACAACTCCGGCGACCTCGGCGGCGATCGCGATGATCCAGGAGATGGCGGCGAAGATTCGGAGGCGCGTCGCGGCGGACTTCTGGACGTGCGTCGCACGCCATTCCTTGGTGACGTCGACGTCGTCGGTCGGCTTCTCGTCGGACATCTTACAATCCCCCTGTTAAGCCACGAGGCCTTGGTATCGCAGGATCGGCGCTGACACGAGTGTAATTGTTGTTATGACGGAGGTGGGAGAAGCTAGGGGATTAAGCGATGCAATTCGTGAGCCTTCTCCTTGCCGTCGCGGCTTCGCAATCGCCACTCGCGGGTCTCTATCAGTCGCAGCAGATGGAAGTCGGCGCGGCGCTCGAGCTGCAGAAGAACGGCCACTTCCGCTATCAGCTGGACTATGGCGCGGTGTCCGAGGAGGCCGAAGGCGACTGGACGTCGGACGGCAAGACGGTACGCCTGACCAGCAAGCCCATGCCCAAGCTGCCGAGCTTCGAGCTTGTCCGCGACGATCCCGCTCCGAAGGGCGATCTGACGCTCACGGTCGAGCCGCCTGGCTTCGGCGCTGAAGGCTATCGGATCGATGCGGTCGCGGTCGACGCCGAGTCCGGCGAGAAAGGGATGGTCACTGCCGATAGCGACGGCCACGTCGATACCGGCGGCCATAAGCTCTCGTCGATCGATCCGATGGTGCCGGTGTACGGGACCGTGGCGGGCCATTTCCCGCTCAGCGCCGATCGCGGCCATCACCTCGTCCTGCGCTTCCATGCGAACGATCTCGGCCGCGCCGCGTTCGCTGGCGAGCCCCTCGCCGTGACTCCGCGCGGACTCGTGCTCGACCGCTACGAGACGGAGATTCGCTTTGTTCGCGTTCGGCCTTAAAGAGGCGCCCGGAGAGGAGTGCTGGTGGCCGACAATCGCGAGTTGATCGAGACGCTCGAGAATGAGTGGCGCGATGCTTTGTGCAAGAAGGACATGAAGCGTCTCGAGACTCTGATGCACCCCGATTTCGTGCTGATCGGCTCACGGTCCACCGGTCCGTTCATGATGCATCGGCAGGAATGGCTCGACGCCATCCAGAAACGCGATGTCGAGACGATCGAGTTCGACGTGCGCGAGGTCACCGCCTTCGAAGATGCGATGATCGCGACCGTCCACGCCCGCTGGAAGCTCAAATATCTCGGGCGCGTCATTGAGGATTGCGTCCTTTCGACGGACATCTGGGTCAAGGACGGCGATCGCTGGGTTTCGATCCGCCGCCACTCGACTCCGGCGCCCGCCGGGCAATGCGGCAATTTGAAAGGGGAGTAGATGGCACGTGAAGAGGCGCTCCGCGTGAGCGAAGACATCAAGGAACTGACGCTTCGCGGAATCATATTGGGCGCGCTCATCACCGTCGTCTTCACCGCCGCCAACGTCTATCTCGGGCTCAAGGTCGGGCTGACCTTCGCCACCTCGATTCCCGCGGCAGTGATCTCGATGGCGGTGCTGTCGGCATTCAAGGATTCCTCGATCCTGGAGAACAACATCGTCCAGACGATCGCGTCTGCGGCGGGTACTCTGTCGGCGATCATCTTCGTCCTTCCAGGCCTGGTGATGGTCGGTTGGTGGACCGGCTTTCCCTACTGGCTGTCGGTCGCGGTGATCGGCATCGGCGGAATCCTCGGGGTCATGTACTCGGTGCCGCTGCGTCGCGCCCTCGTGACCGGCACCGACCTGCCCTATCCGGAAGGCGTAGCCGCGGCGGAGGTGCTGAAGGTCGGCGCGGGCGCTGGCGGTCCGGAAGAGAACCGGCGCGGCTTGGTGATGATCATCTGGAGCTCGATCGCGGCAGCCGCCTATCAGCTGCTTGCAGCGATGGGCGTCGTCGCCTCTGCGGCCGCGAAAAGCTTCCGGACCAGCGGAGGCACGGGCGCGACCCAGGTCTCGGCCAGCTTCTCGCTCGCATTGATCGGGGTCGGGCATCTCGTCGGCCTTGCCGTCGGAATCGCGATGTTCGTCGGCGTGCTGATCAGCTGGGCCTATCTGGTCCCGCACTACACCTCGATCGCGGCAGCCATTCCGGCGGGAACGAGCCTCGACGATTTCATCGGCGACATCTTCGTCCACAAGGTGCGCTTCATCGGTGCGGGCACGATCGGAGTCGCCGCGATCTGGACGCTGCTTCGGATCATCGGACCGATCATAAAAGGCGTCAGCGGAGCGCTTGCCGCGAA
>DASQYQ010000143.1:0-3536 GCA_035639115.1 Sphingomicrobium sp.
CAGCCTGCGCGGCGGCTCATTGCGGCGCTGGTCGTCGTAGCGGCGATATTTGTCGTCCTCGTCATCGGCCATGCCGGCCTTGAAGCTTTTGATGCCCTTGGCGACGTCCCCCATCATCGAAGAGAAGCGGTTGCCGCCAAACAAGAGCAGCAGGATGATCGCGAGGATCAGGATATGCCAAATGCTTAGACCGCCCATGACGGAAACTCCTTTGAGGCGGCTATCTAGTCGCCTTCGTCTTCGCTTTCCAGCTGAAGCTGCCCAAGCGATTCCATGACGCTCTCGTCGAGCGGATCCAGAAGCCCCGCTGCCTTGAGGTCGTCGATGCCTGGCAAGTCGCGCCGCGAAGCGAGGCCGAAATGGGTCAGGAAGTCCTTCGTCGTGGCGTAGAGCAGCGGACGTCCTGGACCCTCGCGCCGGCCCGCCGGACGCACCCAGCCGGCGTCCATAAGCACGTCTAGCGTGCCCTTGGAGATTTGGACTCCGCGGATCGCCTCGATCTCGGCGCGGCTGACAGGCTCATGGTAGGCGATGATCGCAAGCGTCTCCGTCGCTGCGCGCGACAGCCGGCGTGGCTCCTCGCGGGTGCGACGCAGGAGGTGGGCAAGGTCGGGCGCGGTCTGGAAATGCCAACGCCCGCCGCGCTCGACGAGCTCGATCCCGCGGCCTTCGTAGTGAGTAGCGAGCTGGCCGAGCGCCATCTCGATCTCGCCCTCGCCGACATGCTCGCCGATTTCGTCGATTGTGAGCGGCTCGGCCGAGGCGAACAGGGTCGCTTCGATCGCTCGCAGCAGCTCGTCCATCAGGCGGCCTTGAGCTTGATCGGCGCGAAAGCTTCGTCCTGCGCGATGTCGAGGCGTCCGCGGCGGGCAAGCTCGAGCGCGGCGAGGAAGCTTGAGGCGAGCGCGGATCGCCGGAACTGCGGATCCTGGCTCGGCGGAAGAAAGCTTTCGAGGAAGGTCCATTCGATGGCCATGCCGATCATCTTGCCGACGCGCTCGATCGCTTCCTCGAGCGTCATCACCGCGCGCGCGTGGACGACGTGCATCGCCGGCTGGGTGCGCGCCTGGACGACGCCGTAAGCGGCGAAGAGGTCGAAATCGCGCACCTGCCACGCCGCCTTGCGGATGAGCCGGAGACCCTCCGGCGCGCCGCGAACGAAGACGTCGCGGCCAATTCGGTCGCGGCCGAGCAAGCGCGCTCCGGCCTCGCGCATCGCGTCGAGGCGCTGAAGGCGCATCTGAAGGCGAAGCGCGATCTCTTCTGGGCTCGGATCCTGCTCCGGATCCTTCGGCAGCAGCAGACAGGATTTTAGATAAGCGAGCCAAGCCGCCATCACGAGATAGTCGGCAGCGATCTCCAGCTTCAGCGCGCGCGCTTCGGTGAGGTAGGCGAGATATTGCTCGACCAGTTGCAGGATGGAGATTTGCGCCAGATCGACCTTCTGGGCCCGCGCAAGGCTGAGAAGGAGGTCGAGCGGCCCTTCCCAGCCGTCGAGACTGAGAGTCAGCTCATCCGACTGCCGGATCGGGCGCTCGTCGAAGTCCTCTTCCACGAAGCGATGATACCATGAGTGGCGATGCTGCGAAGGCAGCGCCACACTCTATTGTGGATAAGTCAGCGGTGGCGGCGCCGCGCCGGAGCCGCCGCCGGCGTATAGCCGCTCGAAGCTTCGCCGACCGCTTCCTGGATGAAGTTCTGGACGTCGAGGCGCATCTGGTGGAGCGCGTCGGGGTTCAGGTAGACCATGTGGCCTGACGGATAGTAGCGGAACTCGAGGTTCCGCTGCTGCGCGGGCTCGAGCATCATGTGATCGAGGTCGTACTCGGTCCCGAAGAACGGTGTCGCCATGTCGTAATAGCCGTTGAGCGACAGCACTTTCAGGTAGGGGTTCGTGCGCATCGCGGCAGCGAGGTCGATCGCAGTGTTCGGATCGTTGAGCGTGTAGCGTACGCCGGGAGCCTTGTGCTTGAAGTCCCATTTGAAGCCCTCGGCATCGCTTGCGCTCAGGCGGTACGGCATGTCGGTGCGATAGTTGAGGTCGTTCGCAAGGTAGCCCTGCAGAGTGCCGATGAAGCCGCCGCTGATCGCTACGTCGGAGGCGTCGAACTCGGGAGCATCGCCGGCGGCGTCCGGGTCGATGCCGGTATAGCGGGAATCGTATCGACCGATCGTCTCGCGCTGGTCTCGGAGCAGCTCCTTGCGGAACTCCGACAGGTCGACTCGGAGGTCGGCATTCTCGATGAACTGCGGCGAAAGGCCGGTCAGCGCGCTCATCTGCTGAGCGACCGAATCCTCCTCCTGCTTGCTGATCGTCTGGCCCTTTTCGAGAGCAGCCGCATATGGCCCTTCGGCGAAGGCGCGCGCTTCAGCTGCCGCGTCACCGACGGTCGCCGGAGGGTTCGCCATCTTGTGGTGGTACCAGGCCGTCGTCGCATAGCTCGGCAGGTAGTTGATATAATCGCGGTCGAGGCCAGGCTGGCGACGACCATAGTTCATGATCGACGACAGGAGGATCACTCCGTTGAGCGCAACGCCGCGGTCCTGCAGCTGGTAGGCGAGTGCGCCGGAACGCGTAGTCCCGTAGCTTTCACCGAACAGGAACTTGGGGCTTCCCCAGCGATCGAACTTGGTGACGTAGCGGATGATCGCCTTAGCGAAGGCATCGGCATCCTGGTCGACGCCGTAGAAGTCCGCTGCCTTCGAATCGCCCAGCGGCCGTGAATAGCCAGTGCCCGGAGCGTCGATGAAGACGAGGTCGGTCGTGCCGAGCAAGGTGTCCGGGTTCGCGCCGAAATTGAACGGCGCGGGACGGATGTACTGCGCGTTGGTGGTCTGGATACGCATCGGACCGAACGAGCCCATCCGAAGCCACAGCGACGCCGAGCCCGGCCCACCGTTGTAGAAGAAGGTCACCGGACGGTGCGAGCCGGGTACGCCGTCGACAGTGTCGGCCGTGTAGAAGATGCTCGCCGTCGGCTTGCCCTCGGCGTCGCGGATGGTGAGCGTTCCGGCCGTCGCAGTGTAGGGGACAGTCCGGCCGTCGACGACGGCGCTGTGCCGCGTCTGGGCGGTGCGCTCGTCGACCGGGGCCCCGTTCCACGCGCTCGCCGCTTCTTTCGCCAGTGCTTCCTGGTGAAGATCGTCGACGCTCTTGCCCTTGTCCTTGTCGCCGCCGCCGCCGCCTGGAGCGGACTGGGCGAAAGCCGGAGAGACGGCGAGGACGGCGGCAGCACAGAAAAAAGTAAGCAGGCGCATGGGCAGGGAATCTCTTGCTTGGATGTCGAGATTGGAGGCCGGCACCTTGGCAAAAGTTAGTTTCGCGCTGCAACCCTCCGCATCGACGAACGGGCCTCTACCATCTGCGAACGCGGGAACCCCTAGGCGAGGGCGAGAAGGGCGTCGCGGGTCCCGATCGACTCTGCGAAGTCAGGACCCTCGGGCTCGATCATCGTCGTCGCCATGGCGCGCGCGAGCCGAGCCTCCGACTCGTCGGACATCGCTGGAACCGCAGCCGCCACCGCGACCATTTCTTC
>DASQYQ010000144.1:0-3522 GCA_035639115.1 Sphingomicrobium sp.
GCTCGGCCTCGCGCTCGGTGCCCGGGCAGAGGCCGGACTGGTCCGTTCGGGCCAGGAATCAGCGTCGGTTTCGGCGGAGATTGAGCTTCCAGGGGACCACGCCGTCCGCGCGCTGCTCGAGGAACAGGGCATCGAGATCGAAGCCGGCCAGCCGCTGATCGTTCGACGGCTGCTGAAGATCGACGGCGCAAGCCGCGCCTTCCTCGGCGGATCGAGCGTTCCCGCCGGCCTGCTGCGCGACGTCGGCAGCCTCGCGGTCGAGATCCACGGCCAGCAGGACGACCGAGGCCTCCTCAATCCAAAAGGTCACAGAGGGCTTCTCGACGCCTTCGGACGACTTGACCTCAGCGAGGTCGAAGCATGCTGGGCCGAGGTCATCCGGATCGAAGCCGAGCTTGGTCAGGCACGAGCAGCGCTGGCCGCCGCCGAGCGCGACCGCGAGTGGCTCGCACATGCTTCGGCTGAGATCGAGGCGCTTGCACCCGAGGAAGGTGAGGAGACCCGTCTCGCCGAAGAGCGTGCAGCGATGCAGGCCGGCCTCAAGGCTGGCGAATCGCTCACCGGTATCGACGAACTGCTCGGCGGATCGGAAGGCGCGCTCGCGCTGCTCCGGCAAGCCGCGCGGCGGATCGAGCGCGGCGCTGCCGACCATCCGCTCCTCGCCGATGCACTTGCTGCGCTCGACCGCGCGCTGATCGAGGCGAGCGAGGCCGAAGATCGAATCGCACGCGCAGCCGACTCTCTCGCGTTCGATCCCGCCAAGCTCGAACAGTCGGAGGCGCGGCTATTCGACATTCGCGGACTCGCCCGAAAGCACCGAGTCGAGCCGGACGCTCTGGCCGCGCTCGGCGAACAGATGCGCTCGCAGCTGGCGGCCATCGACGCTGGAAGCGAACGGATCGACGCGCTGGATCGCCGGCTGGCGGCTGCTCGCGAGCGCTACTCGGGCGCAGCGCGCCGCCTAAGCCTAAAGCGGAACGAAGCCGCGGCCAGGCTGGATTCTGCAGTTGCCGGAGAGCTCGCTCCACTCAAGCTCGATGCAGCGCGTTTCCGAACCGCTATCGCTCCGGCCGAAGCCAAACCATCGGGAACGGACCGCGTCGAGTTCGAAGTCTCGACCAACCCGGGAGCGCCCTTCGGCCCGCTGACCAAGATCGCGTCGGGCGGGGAGCTGTCGCGCTTCATCCTCGCTCTAAAGGTAGCGCTCGCTGAAGCGGGCACTGCAGCGACCATGATCTTCGACGAGATCGACCGCGGAGTCGGGGGCGCGGTCGCAAGCGCCATCGGCGAGCGGCTCGCGCGCCTTGCCGAGGAGTCCCAGGTGCTCGTCGTAACCCACTCGCCGCAGGTCGCGGCCCGTGCCTCGCACCATTATCGGATCGAGAAGAGCCACGGCTCCGACGGGAGTCGCACGACCGTTCGAAAGCTGTCGACGGAGGAGCGGCGGGAAGAGATTGCACGGATGCTTTCAGGCGCGTCCGTCACGGACGAGGCGCGCGCCCAGGCGTCGCGCCTGCTCGACGCCGCGTGACGAGCTACGTCGCCCTGCTGCGCGGCGTGAACCTGGTCGGCAAGAGCAGTCTCAAAATGTCCGACCTCAAGCGAATCGCCGACGACCTCGGTCTCCAGTCTGCTCGAACCTACATCGCGAGCGGCAACCTGCTCTTCCTCAGCGACTGGCCGGAGGAGGCGGTGAGGCGAGCGCTCGAGAGGGACTTGCAGGCTCACATGAGCAAGGACGTAGGGGTGGTGGTCCGAACAGCCGCCGAAATGGCGAGCGTAGTGAAGGCGAACCCGTTCACCGACCGGGCCGCCAACCAGGTCCAAGCCTTCTTCCTCAACGAATCGCCGCCTTCGAACCTGCTCGAGACGGTGCGCAACAAGGCCGATGACGAGCATATCGCGATCGGCTCTCGCGAGGTCTTTGTAGCGTATGGCGAAAGGGGTATCGGCAAGTCGCGCCTCAAAATCCCGTCGGCCGAAGCGGGAACCGCGCGCAACATGAATACGGTCGCGAAGCTGGCCGAGCTTGCAAGGGAGACGTCATGAGTAAGGAACGCCCAATTGCCCACGAGTTCGAAGGCGAGAATCTCGAAAGCGCGTTCATCGGCAGACGCGATGGCGAGGCGCGCCCGACGGTGATCCTGATCCCGACGGTGATGGGCGTCTCGGATCTCGAGAAGCAGTTCGGAAGGCAGCTGGTCGAGCTCGGTTACAATGCCCTCGTCGCCGATTTGTTTGGAAAGGAATTCCACGGCGCTTCGCGGGACACGATGTTCGGCGAGATGAATCGCCTTAGGAGCGACCGGGCGGCGCTTCGCCGGCGACTTCAGTACATACTTGAGACTGCAATGGGGCTTGCGGAAGTCCCCGACGACCAGATCGTCGTGGCTGGCTATTGCTTCGGCGGCCAATGCGCGCTCGACCTTGCTCGGAGCGGCGCGGACATTGCGGCCGCAGTGAGCTTCCACGGCCTGTTCGATCCGCCCGGTCTGCCGCCGCAGAAGATCTCGGCGAAGGTCGTCTGCTACCATGGGTGGGATGACCCGATGGTGCCGCCGGAAAAAGTGGTCGCGCTCGGCAATGAGCTGACCGAGGCCGGATGCGACTGGCAGATCCACGCCTACGGCCATGTCGGACATGGCTTCACCAACCCGCATGCGAGCCAGCTTCAGATCGAGGGCGTCGCCTATAACGCGCTCGCGGCCGAGCGCAGCTGGACGAGCTTCGTGAACCTGCTCGAGGAATTGTTCGGCGGGCATGCCTGATCATGAGGCCCGGGAGCTGACCGAGGCCGATGCCGCCAACCGCCTGATGCGGCTGGCTAAGGAGATCGCGCGGCACGACAAGCTCTACCACGACCAGGATGCGCCGGAGATTTCCGACGCCGAATATGACGCGCTCGTCCGCGAGAACCGCGAGCTGGAAGAGCGCTTCCCGCAGCTGGTGCGCGCGGACTCGCCCTCCAAGCGTCTCGGCGCCGCTCCGACCAGCGGGCTCGCAAAGGTGGCACATGCGCGGCCGATGCTCAGCCTCGAAAATGCCTTCTCGACCGAGGAAGTCGAAGAGTTTGTCGCTCGTGTGAAGCGCTTCCTCGCCCTTCCGTCCAATGCCTTCGTGGCGTTCACCGCGGAGCCGAAGATCGACGGACTGAGCTGTTCCCTTCGGTACGAGAATGGCGACCTCGTGCTTGCCGCGACGCGCGGAGACGGCGCCGTCGGCGAGGACGTGACGGCGAACGTGCGCACGATCTTCGACATTCCGCAACGCATCCGAGCTGCACCGGACGTGCTTGAAGTGCGCGGCGAAGTTTACATGTCGAAGGCTGACTTCGAAGCGCTCAACGAGCGTCAGGAAGCATCGGGCGGCAAAATCTTCGCCAACCCGCGCAACGCTGCCGCCGGCTCGCTCCGCCAGAAGGACCCGACCATCACCGCCGCACGCCCGCTGCGTTTTCTCGCCCACGGCTGGGGCGAGCTCAGTCAACCGCTGGCCGGCACTCAATATGAAGCGATGAAGCGG
>DASQYQ010000145.1:0-2735 GCA_035639115.1 Sphingomicrobium sp.
CATCATGCCGATCTCGATCCTCATGCAATCGGTTCTCGGAGGAAACACCGGCGGCATGCTCCTGGAGGTCCTGACCTGGGTGCCGCTGTGGACCCCGTTCGGCGTACTCGCGCGCCTCGGTCTTGGGATTCCGACTTGGGAGGTCATCGGTGCGGGCGTCCTGCTCGCCATATTCACGGCGGTCGAGCTGCTCCTACTCGCGCGCCTGTTCCGAGCGAGCCTGCTCGCGCAGGGCCAGAGGCCCAGCATCGGGGAAATGATCTCGAGGATGCGCGCCGCTCCTCAGTGAGAAGCGGATGGGCTTAATTGGCGCGCCGCGCCCTCGAGGGAATTGCGCCCGCCTGCCCTTCCTCGGGGCCGACGCCGGCTTCGCTCATTCGGAGAAAGGAGCGCACCGCATCGCCCGATACTGCGCGCCCGAACAGCCAGCCTTGCGCCTCGGTGCAGCCGAACCGCTCGAGAGCGACGCGAATCTGCTCCGATTCCACGCCCTCCGCGCTGATCGGTACATCTAGCGTGTGGCCGAGGCCCGCGATCGTATTCACGATCTCGGCGGTGCGTTGGCTCTTCACGATGGTCGTAATGAAGCTCTTGTCGATCTTGATTCGGTCGAGCGGCAGGCGATTCACCTGCGCCAGGCTCGCGTAACCGGTGCCGAAATCGTCGAGCGAAATACGGACTCCCACGTTCTTCAGGCTCTCGATGATCGTCAGCACCTGCTCGCGATCCTCGAGGAGCGAGCCTTCGGTGATCTCGATCTCCAGCCTGTTGGCCGGGAATCCGGTCGACGAGAGCAGCTTCAGGATCTGCTCTGCGAGCGTCGGGTCGCGGAACTGGATCGGCGAGACGTTGACGGCGAGCTTGAGGTTGGCGGGCCAGTCGCGCGCCTCCCTCATCGCCTGGTCCATCACGCTGAGCGTCAGCGGCCCGACCAATCCGGTGCGCTCAGCCGCCTCGATGAAATTCTCCGCGTCGAGCATGCTTCCGTCCGCCGAGCGCCAGCGCGCCAGCGCCTCGAAGCCGACGATTTCCTGGGTCCCAAGGTCGATGAGCGGCTGGAAGAAAGGCACGAAATCGCCCTTGCGAATGCCGAGGCGGATATTCTCTTCGAGCTTGAGCCGGTCGCTGAGCTCGAGCTCGAGCTCTTCGTCGAACCAAGCGAACGAATTTCGGCCGCCACGCTTCGCCGCGTAGAGCGCAACGTCGCTTCGCCTGAGCGCGCCTTCCTCGTTGTCGCGGGGTTCGAGCCGGGCGAGACCGATCGACGCCGAGGCCTGGACCTGCGCCCCTTCGACGAAGACAGGCGCCGACAGGCGCTGCTGGATGTCCTTGGCAACCTTTTCCGCATCGGCATCGTGGATTGCTGGAAACAGCATGGCGAACTCGTCGCCACCGGTCCGCGCGCAACAGGCCGCGGCAGGCGCGCTGTCCTTCAGTGCTTCGGCGACTGCCAGCAGCACTCGGTCGCCCGCCGCATGGCCGTGCAGGTCATTTATCCGCTTGAAATGGTCGAGGTCGAGGAAGAGCAGGACGCCCGGCGTCTTCGAATCGAGCATTTCGCTGAGCGACCGCATCAGCTCGCGGCGATTGGCGAGCCCGGTGCCCGGATCGGTGTTGGCATTGCGGGCGGCCAACCGCTCCGCGGCCTCATAAGCGTCGAGCGCATCCTTGAGGTCCTTGGATCTACGCCAGCCAAACAGGATGATCGCGATATTGAGCAGGAAAGCGACCTGAAGCGTCCGCGAGCTATCGAGCTCGACACCCGCGATCGCGGCAGGCACGATCTTGCTTCCAAGCGCGACGAACAAAAGGATCGCCGCGATTGTCGCACAGCTGGTGATGACATGGCTGCTCGCAATGCGAACAGCCTTGCTCTTCGAGCGATTCACACTTTCGTCCACTTCTTGCCGCGACGATCATCGCAAACAGAAGTGAAGATTTCTTATACTAAGTCTTGTTTCTGAAGCTCGCTCTCGGTGAGCCGGATGGCTTCGGCGACTGCCTCGCCGACGTCGAGCGCACTGGTATCGAGAACGACCGCGTCGCTGGCGCGCCGGAGTGGCGCGACCTCCCGCGACGAATCACGATCGTCGCGAGCTCGGATGTCGGCGAGCACGTCATGGTAGTGCGCGTGCATGCCGCGACTCTCCAGCTCCTTGAGGCGGCGTTCGGCGCGGACCTCCGGCGAAGCGGTGACGAACAGCTTTACTTCAGCGTCGGGAGCAATGACGGTGCCGATATCGCGGCCGTCGAGGACGGCTCCTCCCTCCTGCCGAGCGAAAGCCTGCTGACGCTTGAGCAGCGCCGCTCGTACCGACGAAAATGCCGAGATGGCCGAGGCAATCTGCGACACTGGCTCGCTCCTCAGCTCGGCATCGTTCGGATCGAAGCCGAGCTCGTTGCAAGCACGCAGCGCCTCGAACTCATTCGCCGGGTCGCCGCCCCATCGCCAGAGGTTCAGCGCGACCGCGCGATAGAGCAGCCCGGTATCCATGTGTGGAAGGCCGAAGTGCTCGGCGAGCGCTCGAGCGATGGTTCCCTTCCCGCTCGCTGCCGGCCCGTCGACGGCAATGACGGGCATCAGGCTTGGTCCTGTCGCGCTAGCCACGGCCGGAGGATGCCGAGCGCCTCCTCCGGGCGGTCGTTTAGGAAACCATGTGCGGCGCCCGGCACGACGGCGAAATCGGCGCCTGGTACGCGCGCCGTGAAGGCGCCGAGCGTCGACGGCCGCGCTT
>DASQYQ010000146.1:0-5480 GCA_035639115.1 Sphingomicrobium sp.
GCCCAGGACATCACGTGGGTACCGAACTGGGCTCCGCGCTGAGGCCTGTCGTCAGCGGCTGGCCGCCGCGCCCGACGCCGTGTCGCTTCCGCTGTCCGTCGAAGCCAGCTTCGCTTTGTCGCGGCCGTAGGCGTCGTCGTAATAAGCGATCGACTGGCCGTCGGGGACTGCCGTCAGGTAGGTGATGTAGACCGGCACGGGCTGGTCTAGCATGACCGGCTCCTCGGTACCGTGACCCTCCCAAGTCAGCTCGCGATGGAACAGCCACCGCTCGAGCCGCCATGCATCCTCGAGCCGCACGCAGCCGCCGCTGAAGTAGCGCACCGACTCCTTGAACAGGTTTCGTCGCGGATTGTCGTGGAGGTAGACGCCGAACTGGTTGGGGAACATGAACTTGATTCGCCCCATGAAATTCTCCGGGCCGGGCTTCTGACGGAGCAGCACCTGGACTGAGCCGTCGTGCACGCCCTTCCAGTCGATCTTGCTCGAATCGAGGACCTGCGCATCCTTGGTCCAGTCGGATACCTCCTCATAGCCCATGCGATCGAAATAGCTGGGATCCTTGACGACATACCTGCCGACATCCTCCCACGCGAGGTCGGGCGGCACGTACCAATAGGGATTGAGCGCAGCGTAGCGGATGTACGCGGCGAGCATCGGCGTCGGATATTTCGTCTGGCCGACGACGACCACCATGTTGTCGACCTGCTTGCCGTCGTCGTACATGAACAGCCGCTGCTGCGCTGCGTTGACGAGAACGTAGCGCTGCTTGGTCGACGGAAGCACCCGCACGCGTTCGAGGTTCAAAGCCAGGATCTCGCGCTGGTGATCGTCGCTATATTTGTGCTGGGCGATCGCGTCCCGAAGCTCGCCATAGAATGGGTGCATCCAGCCGAGGTTCGCCACATAATCCGGAAGCGATGAGGCGGCGGCCGCCTGGAGCAGCGCAGCGAGCGCGGTTGGCTGTTTCGGCCTGAGGTCCGGATCGACCCACGTAATTCCAACGCCGGGGTCCTGCCGAAGATCGTCGACATAAGCGACGAACGCCTGCGAGAGAGCCTCGTCGGCCCGCTCGACGTCCTTGCGCTTGTTCTTCGCCCGCGCCCGGTCGAGCAGCTTCTGCAGCTCGGGAACATCATATTTCGCGGGGCTCAGTCCATCGATGCTCGCGGTATTGAGCAGCGTCAGAAGCTTCAGCGCTGCGTCGCCGGACTGCGGCGCAAGCCAGAGCGGCGAATCCGCCCTGCTCTTGTAGAAATCGGCGACGCTTTGCCCTGCCTGGGTCTGGCCGACAGACGCAACGGACGCCGCCGGAGCGCCGGGCGAGGATTGGGCCGCGGCCGGGACCGGCGCAAGCAAGGCCGCCGCGCCGATCAGCGCCGCGGCGACCCTGTGCCTGTTCTGAAAAGAGTGCACCGGCCGTGGGCCGGTGCACCTGTTACGCAAACTTTCCACTTCTTCTCCCGAATTGGCTTCGCGTTTTAGCCGCGTTCGCCACTCCGGGTCGGCGCCGAGTAAGTCGGAGCCGGGGCCGGTGCCGGAGCGGCAGCGGGGCCACCGGCATAATATTGCCCGTTGTAGACGTATCCGTCCACCACGCCGTCATTGTTCCGGTCGGCCCAGATTGCGCCGGCGAGACCGCCGACCGCAGCGCCGATCACCGCTCCGGCGGGGATGCTGACGCCTGGAAGGACCGCGCCTGCAACCGCGCCGACCGCAGCGCCGCCAAGGGCGCCGGTAACGACCGCGTGTGTCGTCGGGTCATAGCCAGCCGGCGGCCCGGCATAATATTGGCCGTTATAGACATAGCCGTCGACATAGCCGTCATTGTTGTTGTCGGCCCACACTGCGCCGGCAAGGCCACCGATCGCCGCGCCAACCGCTGCGCCGGTGATCGTGCTGATGCCCGGTGCAATCGCGCCGACCGCAGCACCGCCGGCCGCGCCCACTGCAGCGCCCGTGGCAATGTCAGCATTGGTGTGCGGGTTCGAGGTGCACGCGCCGAGCGCGGCAGTGCCTGCAAGCGCCAGGACCAGAATTGATTTACGCATCGCTCTTTCTCCCGTTTTATTGAGCTGCCTTAACATGCGCCACGCGCAGCAAGCCCGCCGCACGGCGGTGCATGTTACAAACGCAGGAACGACGATTGCGGCTCATCGTTCCGCAACCGCGACAAAGGCCGGCTAGAGATGTCGTTTCGTCAATGCAACGGACTAGTTCGGGCCACTGTTTTGGGGAGGGAGAGAAAGTTCAATGAAAGCAACTATTTACCACAACCCGATGTGTGGAACTTCGCGGAAGACTCTGGAGATTCTGCGGGATTCCGGCTGCGATGTGTGGGTCCAGGAATATCTAAAAAAGCCCCCCACGCGCGACGAGTTGAAACGTCTGTACGACAAGGCGGGGATCAGCCCGCGCGAAGGCCTGCGCGCGAAGGAACCATTGGCCGGCGAGCTCGGCCTCACCCATCCGGACGTGACCAATGACCAAATTCTCGACGCGATGGTCGCCCACCCCATCCTGATCGAACGCCCACTCGTCGAGACCGCGAACGGCGTGCGCCTGTGCCGTCCACAGGACAAGGTTCGAGAGATTCTGTAATTTCGCTCCGATGAGTCGGCTCGACCCCCGCCTCCTGCTTCAAGGCTATGCCACCGGCATTTTCCCGATGGCGGACAGCCGAGAAGCCGACGAGCTGTTCTGGGTCGAGCCGCGCAACCGGGCCATCATTCCCCTGGACCGCTTTCATCTTTCGCGCTCCCTCCGAAGGACACTTCGCGCCGGAAGGTTCAACGTCACTCACGACCGCGACTTCGCCCAAGTCATCTCCGCCTGCGCCGACCGTGAGGAGACCTGGATCAACGACGAGCTCGAGCGGGCCATGATCGCCCTCCACGGCTCGGGCCACGCCCATTCCATCGAGGTCTGGGACGCTGACGAGCTTGTCGGCGGACTCTATGGCGTGAAGCTGGGGCGCGCCTTCTTCGGCGAGAGCATGTTCAGCCGCCGCACCGATGCCTCCAAGGTAGCGCTGGCTTGGCTCGTGGCGCGATTGAAGGTCGGCAATTTCACGCTTCTCGACTGCCAATTCATGACCGAGCACCTCGAATCGCTCGGCGCAGTCAGCATCCCTCGCGAAACTTACGTCGCGTTGCTCGCTGCAGCGCTCGGTGGCGGCGCGACCGGCGCTGGCGCCTCGGCCGCATTGGTCGAAGCAGCGCCCGACGCTCCGCCCGACTTCTTGGCGCTCGACAGGTTGCTGGAGCTCGCCGGCGCCTTGGGGAGCGGCGGTCCCGCCGGATATGTCATCGCGCAGCTCTTGGGCCAGACATCGTAAACCGGGTGTTCGACGACGTTCAGCGATGGCGATTCCTTGTAAAGCCAGCCCGAAAAGACTCGGTTCCAGGTGCGATCCGGCTTCTGCACGTCGACCTGGACGAAGGCTCCGGTGAGCTTCTCCTCCTCCCACGGAGCGGTCGTTTCGCAAGCGCGCAGCCGGACGATCACGTCCTTCCAGCGTGCCGACTGGCCGGGGCGGAGCGTGACGTTCTGGACGATTCCGTTGCGCTTGTTGAGGATTCCGAGGACCGCGACGCGCTGCGCCATCGGCGTAACGCCGCCCTGACCCGCGGCAGTCGCAGGTACCCTGGCGGTGGTGCTCACGTTCGCCTTCTGTTGCTGCGCGCCGCGAGAGCACGCAGCGAGCGCGAGTGCAATCAGCAGCGTTGCGGCAGCCTTCTTCACGCTTATTCGGGGATCCACGGCTCGTAGTCGCCGGTGGACGCTGGCCTTATTCGGCCGCTGCCGAGCGCACCGTCGGGGCGGAAAGCCTCAATCGTGCCGGTAAGGTTGCCGGTAGGCTTCTTCTGGAACTTGCGGATCGGCGGAAGCGCCTTCTCCGGCAGGTCGTCGATCGTTCCGCGAAGCCAGAGCTGCCACGCCGGCGGGACCCGGCTGCCGTCATTGCTTCCGTTATAGATCACCCAGCGCCGCCACGGTCTTTTCTCGTCCTGGTAATAGACGTTCCCGTCCTCGTCGCGGCCGACCTCACTGCCGAAGCGGCGGGTCCACAGCGCCGTTCCCCACGTCGCGCCGTTCCACCAGGTGAATGTTCTAGACCAGAAGCCCATGGGTGAGTGCCTGTGCCGCAATCCTCCACTCCCTGCAAGGGAGGCGAGTCAGGCCTTCCAGTCCACTTTGTCATTGGGTCGAATGCCGAGCTCGGCCGCCCTTCCGCCACGAATCTCGAGGACTGCGACGATCGGTTCGTTCGCCGGCACCGGCGTCTCGTCGAGCGGCTTCGCAGTCGCGATTCGCGCGATTGTCCCGTCGGCACGGATGAAGACCATGTCGAGCGGGATCAAAGTGTTCTTCATCCAGAAAGCGACGTTCTGCGGCGGGTCGTAGGGGAAGATCATGCCTTCGTCGGGCCCGAGCGAACGGTAGAACATGAGCCCCTGTTCCTGCTGTTCGGGAGTAGCGGCGACCTGGACGGTGAAATGGTGCGTGCCCGTCGTCGAGCGGATCGTCAGCGGCACTTGCCTAAGCCTTTGCGGAGTTCCCTCTTCAGCGGACGCAGCTTGCGTGGTCGGCTGTACTGGAGGGTTTTGCGCCGGCGCCTGCCGCCCGCAAGCAGCGAACGCGACGACAGCGAGCGCTAGTCCAGCGACCCGAAGTCGCGAAGCTCGATAGCCGTCAGGCCCTTGGCGCTCGGGGCAATCCGCGCTTCCAGCTTCTGACCCGGCTGAAGCTCGCCCAAATGGGCGCTTCGAACCGTTTCCATGTGCACAAAGACGTCCTCGCCGCCGAGCTCGTCCGGACGCTTGACGAAACCATAGCCGCGAACGCGGTTGAACCATTTGACCTCCACGGGCTCGTACTCACCGGCCGCATCGGCAAGTGCCTTGCGGTCGGCGCGCTCCGACGCCGGCATGGACGAGCGCGGCTGCTGGGGCAAGGCCGAGCTGAGGTCGATTGAGATGATGCGCTTCGCCTGCAGCCCGCGCTCGAGGCGGACTGGGATGCATTCGATGACTGCGCCTTCGGGAACGCTTCGGCGCCCGTGTTCGCGGAGCACGCTGAAGTGCAGCAGGACGTCACCCTCCAGCTCGTCGCTGACGAGGAACCCGAAACCGCGGGTGGCATCGAACCATTTTACGCGCCCGGTGACCGCGGGGAGGTCAGCCTCGGGCGCAGCATTCTTCGACTCGGCGATGGGCCGTACTCCCTCGGCCAGACTGACAGACGCGACTACCATCTATCCTCATTACCATGTGCGTTTGTGTCGGCAAACCGACTTTAGCTAAGGGTCAGTCCTGCGCGATCCGCAATTTCCCCTAAATCAAGGGGTGTTCCGACCGGCCAATCCACAATGATTTTCGCGAGTTGGAACGAATGGCCCGCCCGGATCATGGCAGCGAGCGCCCTTTCCCGCCGATTCGCATCGCCGTCGGCTGCCCCGAACGGACCAATTCTGCGTC
>DASQYQ010000147.1:0-9073 GCA_035639115.1 Sphingomicrobium sp.
CCGCTTCGGACGCTGAGGTCGTCGATGAGAAGCCGGGCGAGATCGCCTTTAGGACTACGCGGCCCTTGGGCCCGTTCGAGGGCCTCACCGTAGCCGCCGCTTTCCCTAAGGGCGTCGTCGCCCAGCCCACATCTGGAAGCCGGCTTGTCGATTTTCTGTCCGACTATGGCCCGCCCGCGCTCGGGCTGCTGAGTCTCATCGGCCTATGCGCTTTCTATTGGCTGGCCTGGCTGCGCGCCGGTCGAAACCCGCGCGCGGGCACAATCGTCCCAATCTTCTCGCCGCCCGACGACCTCAGTCCCGCTGGCATGCGCTACGTGACGAAGATGGCGTCGGACAACCGGACGTTCGCAGCCGCTCTCGTCGACATGGGCGTGCGCGGTCATGTCCGGCTCGTCGAGGAAGATCGGGGATGGTTGTCGGGCAAGCACATGCGGCTCGAGCGGCTCGATGGAAAAGAGCCACTCTCACAGGAGGAGGAGGCCGCCCTCGACTGCCTCTGCCGCCCCGGCGAAGAAATCATGATGGAGCAGAAGAACCACGAAAGTTTTTCTGCTGCACAGAGTGCCTTGCAGGGCATTCTGAAGGTTGAATACGAAGGTAAGTTGTTCAAGCGGAACTATGGCTGGGCCGCCGCCGGGCTTTTCCTTTTCGCTGCATGCTTTTGGCTCGTCTGCGCGGCAATTGACCTTGCGACGGGAGGCGCGCTCGTTTGGCAGGTGGGCGTGGTTCTCGGCATCCTGATTGCCTGCGCGCTGCTCTGGCTCGCCTTCCACGACTCCCCGACCGGCAAGTGTCTCCTGTCCCTGATCGGTTTCGTCGGGGTCGGAACAGCGCTGGTGCTTGGATCGCCGATACTCGCGGACGCCTTCAACAGCGGTTGGTGGCTGCCCCTGATTCTGCCCCTCCTCGCCGCCCCTGTCGTCCTTTCCGCTTTCTGGTGGATAGCCGCCCCGACACCCGAGGGGCGCAAGGTCCTCGACCATGTCGCTGGCTTCAAACAATATCTCTCGATCACCGAAGCGGAGCGACTCGACCGAATGACTCCGCCGAAGGACACGCCCGAGCTGTTCGAGAAATATCTTCCCTTCGCGATCGCACTGGCGGTCGAGAACCATTGGGCCAAGCGCTTCGAGGGCGTACTCGCCGCCGCTACGGCGCAGGGGCAGCAGACGTTCGCCTGGTATTCGGGATCGAGCAGTCCGTGGAGCAACCCGACCGGGTTCGTCGACAGCGTGGGAACCTCCTTATCGAGCGCCGTAGGTTCGGCATCGACGGCGCCAGGCTCTGGCGGCGGCGGGTCGTCCGGAGGGGGTGGAGGCGGGGGCGGAGGAGGAGGTTGGTGAGTTAGAGCCGACCGGGCCGGCGATAGAAGGCGATCGGCGAGTCACGGTAGACGCCATCGGCCTGGCGGACGAATCCGAGACGCTCGGCGAGCTTCATCGAAGCGGCATTCTCGAGATCGATAATCGCCGGATAGGAATCCGCACCGAGCTCACGCTCCGCCCATTCCAGGGCGGCGGCGCACGCCTCGAACGCAATCCCCTGCCCGTGCACCGACCGGCTGAATATCCAGCCCATCTCCGGCTCGTCCAGGATCAGTGGCTCCAGCTCGCGGTTGAACTGGAAAAAGCCGCAGTGGCCGACCATCCGCCCGTCGCTCTTCAGCTCGACCGCCCAAGGGCCCATTCCGACGAGCGACCACATGCCGACGCCCGACAGCAACCGGCGCCACGAATCCTCACGGCTCATCGGCTTGCCGCCGATGTGGCGCATGACCTCTTCGTCGCCGAGCGTCTCTGCGTGCTCGTCGAGGTCGCCTGCGCGGAATTCGCGCAGGATCAGCCGTTCGGTTTCGATCCGCGGAGCCTCGCGGACCAAGCGGCTTATTTCTTGCCGAGGGTGAGACCGCCGAAGCGCTTGTTGAAGCGCGCGACCTGGCCGCCTTCCTGGACTTGGCGAGTGCCGCCGACCCATGCCGGATGGACCTTCGGGTCAATCTCGAGGTGAAGCGTGTCGCCTTCCTTGCCCCAGGTCGAACGGGTCTGGAACTTGGTGCCGTCGGTCATTTCGACGGTGATCATGTGGTAATCGGGATGGGTACCGGACTTCATCTGATTTTTCCTTGGCTTAGCCGCTGGTTTCCGACCAGCAGCGACAAGTAGAGCGGGGCCTCTACAGGGAGAGGCTTGAAGTTGCAACTTAGGCGGCTCGCGGCTCGCCTACCCTCAACCCCGGCACCATTGTCTCGGCGATATGGAAGCTGCCGAACAGGAAAACGGTGTAGAAGAGATCGCCCGCGACCGTATTCTGGAAGAAGGGAATAGCGGCGGTGTAACAGGCGACGAGGCCGGCGGAGGTCACCGGATAGAAGCCGCTGAACAGCCACATTCCGAAATTCGTAATCACGAAGAAGACGACCGAACTGACGATCGCCGCCCCCCCGATGCGCAGCGGCGAGCGCCGCGGCGACAGCCACGACCCGATGAGCACGATCAGCGAGACCGTAGCGTAGACAGTCGCCATGCCCTGATAGAAGCCGAGGACCAGATCGCTCAGCAGAAGTGCCGCGAGCGGCGCGACGAACGCGACCCAGCGCCTTCCGAGATAGGCGCCGCTGAAAAGCGCCATTGCATCGATGGGCGAAAAATTGGGCGGGTGAGGCACGAGGCGCAGCGCGGCGGCTGCGACAATCGCCGAGAGAAGCGCGGCAAGACGCGCATTGTTGCTGATCATGAGCGCTCATTAATCGGCTTGACCGCGATTTGACAGCCCGACTAGCAGGCTCGCCGACCAGGGTGCCGCCCACATGCTCCGGCATGGCGGGGGCGGTTCAAAGGGAAGCCGGTGCGATTCCGGCGCTGTGCCCGCAACTGTAAGGCCGGTCGAACGCCGGCAAAGCCAGGAACCTGCCTTGGTCCGTCGTCCGTATCCTCGGCCGGGACCAGCCGCGGGAGCGTGGGCCCTGCCCTCTGCGACGACATGTTCGTCCAGAGGAGGATTCCATGCCCGCGTTACCAATCGATATCGACCAGATCGTCATCACCGCATCGCGCGTTCCGGAGGCCGAGGCGCAAACCCCCGCTAGCGTCACTGTCATCGACGGCAATGAGATCGAGCGCCTCGGTGAGCCGCTGGTCACCAACCTGCTTCGCCTTACTCCGTCGGCCGCAGTGACCACGATCGGCCCCGCCGGCTCGCTTACGGAAGTCAGAATCCGCGGGTCGGAAGCGAATCACACTTTGTTGTTCGTCGATGGCATCAAGATCAACGACCCAGCGTCCGGCGACGCGCCTCGCTTCGAACTCCTCAATGCCGACCTCGCGTCGCGCATCGAAGTGGTTCGCGGACCACAGTCCGCACTGTGGGGCTCCGACTCCATCGGCGGAGTGATCGCGATCAACGGTCTCGACGATGCGACCGGTCTTGAGGCGTCGGCAGAAGGCGGATCGTTCGGCTTCGCTCGTGCGGCGGCTTCTGCCGCCATTGCGATTGGAAATGCGAGCCTTTCGGGGGCTGTCGGCTGGCAGCGCGCAACCGGGATCGACAGCTTCGGCGCGCCGCGGGGCGACAAGGACGGCTACAACAATCTGTCCGGCCGTCTTCGCGGAACGGTGGAGATCAGTCCGACTTTACGTCTCGGCGCTGCTGGCCTCCTGCTCACGGGCATGAGCCAGTTCGACGGCTACGACGTGAACCCGCCGTTCGAACATACCGACACGCTCGACAACAGCCGCAACCGCCTCGCGGCTGGGCGAATTTGGAGCGAATTCGGCAACTCAACTTCCCCCTGGAGCGGCAACCTCAGTGCTTCACTGCTCGGCTCCTCGAATCGCAACTTCCTTGGCGACACGTTCTTGAACCGCACCACCGGGGACAGGCGGACGCTCAATGCACAGCTTGAACGAATATTTTCGACTGGAGCAGTGAAGAATGAGCTGATTCTCGCAGCGGAAGCGGAGCACGAGACCTTCCACGCCGACGACACTGTCTATGGAGGCTTCACCGACCAGGATCAAACTCGGGACCACAATTCGATCACGGCCGAGTGGCGTGGTTCGACTGCAACCGTTACGGGCGATCTCGCGGTCCGCCGAGACATGTTCAATCGCTTCAAGAATGCGACGAGTGTCCGCGCGTCACTACTCGCTGATGTCGGTGCCGGCTTCTCGCTAACCAGCGCCTATTCGCAGGGGATTTCGGAGCCAACCTTCTTTGACTTATATGGCTTCTTCCCAGGTAATTTCGTTGGAAATTCAGCGCTTAAACCGGAGAATTCTCACGGCTTCGAAGCAAGTGCGCGCTATCGAAAGGGCCCGTTCGGCGCCTCGCTGACCACGTACCGGCAGCGTCTAACTGACGAGATCGTCGACGTCGCAGATCCGACGACGTTTCTCCAGACCGCCATCAACAGCGACGGCGAGAGCCGCCGGTTCGGGATAGAGGCCGAAGCCTCCTGGCAGGTCGCCGACAGGCTTCGGCTCAGCGCCAACTATGCCTATCTCCACGCAACGCAGCCCGATTCCGTGACGGGTCGCCAAGTATCGGAGCTTCGACGGCCGAAGCATAGTGGCGCGATTGCAGTCGACGGAGTGATCGGCCGCTGGAGCTACGGTGCTTCGATCAATTATGCCGGACGCCAGTTCGACACTGCCGACAACTTCCCGTTCGGCGTGGTTTCGCTGCGATCTTACTGGCTCGCCGATGCGCGCATCTCCTACGCGCTCGGGCGAGGGCTCCAACTGAATGTCCGGGGCTCGAACCTGTTCGATGCCCACTATGAGAATTCGGCGGGCTACCACACCGAGGGGCTGGGCCTATTCGCGGGGATACGGCTCGCGAGCCGTTAAGTCAGGATGCCGGCGGATCGGCGATCATTGCGGTGAAGTTCGCTTCGGCTGCCAGCTTGCCGTCAATGGTCGCGCGCCCTGCAAATTTGCATACGCTCGCGCGCTTCTGGACGAATTCGACTTCAAGCCGGAGTAGCACCCCGGGCTCGACCGGTTGGCGGAACTTTGCGCCTTCGATCGCCATGAAATAGACGAGCTTGCCGGATCCGGCGAGGCCGAGCGCTTCGACCGCCAGCACGCCCGCCGCTTGCGCGAGTGCCTCGACGATCAGCACGCCCGGCATGATCGGCCTTCCGGGGAAATGACCCTGGAAGAAGGGTTCGTTGATCGTCACCGCCTTGATCGCAACGATCCCCGTCTCGGGATCGAGGCTCTCGACGCGATCGACGAGCAGCATCGGATAACGATGCGGCAGCGCCGCCATCACCCGCCTGATATCAAGCGTGGCGGCGCTGCCGGTCGTATCCGTCATTTCGGCTTAGCGGCCCTGCGGCTTCTGCTGGACCGGGGCCGTCGTGGCGATGCTCGGTAATGAAGCGTTCAGCGCCGACAGAACGTCGTTGGTGACGTCCACGCTCTGTGACGTCGCCAAGGTCGCGCCGACCTCGACGAGGAGGTTCGCGCCGCGACGGGTCATCACCTGCTGGTAGATGGGGCCGAGTTTGTCGGCGATCTGCTTCTGGATGTACTGCTGGTTGGCCTGGATCTGCTGCTGCTGGCCCGCCAGTTCCTGCTCGTCCTGCTGAGCCTTGGTCTGGAAGGCCTTGATGCGGGTCTGGAGAGCCGCATCCGGCTCCTTGCCCTTGAGTGCGTCAACCGCGGTCTGGATCGACTTCTGCTCCGTCTGAAGCGTGCTCGCGAGCGTGTCGCGCCGGCTTTGGAAAGACGTAGCTTGGCTGCGAAGCGTCGCCGCAGCGGTCTTGCAGGCATTGCATTCGCTGGTCACGCGATCGAGATCGACAACGGCGACAACCGCGGGGGGTACTGCCTGCGCACTCGCAACCGAAGGCGCAAGAAGGGCGGCCCCAAAGACCGCAGAGATGAGCAGAGTTTTCATTAGAATTGAGTTCCTACGTTGAAGGTAAAGAGTTTGGGATCGTCGCCCTTCTGGAAGACGATCGCTTTAGCAATATCGAGTCGCAGTGGCCCGAAAGGTGAAACCCAGTTGACTCCGACGCCTATGGAAATTCGCGGCTTGGGCGAGTTACCGAGGAACAGCTCCTTGAAGCCGGGGGTCGCGGTGAACTGGGTTGGATCGGTGACCGGAACAGGAGGTTTGCTCGGATCATTGGGATCGATCATCGTGCTGCAGTCCGGCGCCGAACTGTTGAACGAATGCAATCCGGTCGTGCCGGTCTTCGGTGCGCAGAACGCTACGACATCGGTCAGGTTCGGCTGGGTAATGTCCCACAGCGACCCGACATCGACGTAAACCGAAGGGCGGAGGCCGTAGCTCTTCAGAGCCGAGCTCACGGGCGGCTGAAGTTCGATCCGGCCGAGGTAGAAGGCCTTTCCGCCGATCGCCTCGTTATAGTCCTTGTTAACATCCAGCTGGCCGAGAGTGCCGGTAGCGTCGTACGGGATTCGAACGACGCGCGGTCCAATGCCACGGATGTCAAAGCCTCGGATATTCGAGTTGAAGAACCGGTCCGTGATTCGAACGGGGTCGGTGAACTGGTCGGGCGCACTGTCGAGCGAATGGATGTAGCCGCCCTCTGCGTGGAGCGAGAGAATCCAGTTGCCGAAGCTCTTGTACTTGGTCGCGTATGCCTGCGTCCGCAGGTAGTGGATATCGCCGCCGAGACCGGCGAAATCCTGGCTGAACGTCAATTGCTGCCCGCGCGTGGGATGAATGCCGTCCGTATCATCATAGACCGTGGATGCGCCGACCAGCGACGTAAGCTTCTTGCCGACCTCGTTGCAAAGATAGCTGCCGGCCTTGAACGGATCGCATTGCAGCTGACCGGTGGTCGGATTGAGCGTGTAGAAGGTGCTCTGATCGAGGGTGACGTTGTCGTTGCTGAGCAGGTAGCGCGTACCCAGGTTCCAATATTCCGAAAGCGGGAAGCCGAGCCGCAGCCCGCCGCCTGTGCTCACCTCTCTATACGTCGTGTTCCGATTGTTTCCGACATAATTGAAGCTGTTGTAGTCGCGGCGGAAAACCTGGCCGCCGAACAGGATCGGCTTGTCGAGGAAGTAGGGATCAGTGAACCCTGCCTCAATCGACTTGGAATAGAGCGACCAGTTGACCTGCGCGTCCAGGGATTGCCCCTTGCCCATGAAATTGTTCTGGGAAAGGCCGAGTTGCACCACGAAGCGCTCAAGGCTCGAATAGCCGCCGGAAAGCTCGAGCTGACCGGTCGGCTTTTCCTGAACATTCGCGCCAAGCACGATTCGGTCGGGCGCTGAGCCTTCCGACTGCTTGATCTCGAACTTGTCGTCGAAATAGCCGAGGCTCTGGATGCGGTCCTGGCTGCGCTTGACCTTCTGCGCGTTGAACGCGTCGCCTTCGTTGAGTCGGAATTCGCGGCGGATGACCTTGTCGCGAGTCGTCGTATTGCCGGTTATGTCGATGCGCTCGACGTAGACTCGCGGCGTCTGCCCGACCTTGATGGTCAGGTTCATCAACTTCTTGTCGGCATCGCGTTCATAAGCCGGGTTGATGTCCGCGAACGCATAGCCGAGGTCGCCCGCAGCTTCATTCAGGTTCGTAACCGAGTCCTCGACTTCCTTCGCGTTGAACCAGCTGCCGGGCTGGATCTTTGCAAGCGCGAGAACCTTTGAGTTGGGGAAGTCGCGAAGCGCGCTATCGGCCTTGACGGTGCCGAAGTGATAGCGCGGTCCTTCCTCGACCACATAAGTAATGACGAAGTCGCGCCGGTCCGGAGTGAGCTCGGCAAGCGCCTGGACGACGCGGAAGTCCGCGTAGCCCTGCGTCAGGTAGAAAGCGCGAAGCTTCTGTTGGTCAGCCGCGAGCCGGTCAGGGTCGTAGGTGTCGTTCGACTTCAGGAATCCGAGCACGCCACCCGCCTGCCGGGTGAACATTTCCTTGCGAAGCCTGTCGTCCGGGAAGGCCTTGTTGCCGAGGATGTTGATCGCTCGGACCTTCGCCAGGTCGCCTTCATGGATTTCAAAGATGACGTCGACGCGGTTCTGATCGAGCTGAACGATCTTCGGATCGACGCGAGCCGCGAAACGGCCCTGGCGACGATAAAGCTCGAGTATCCGATCAACATCGGCCCGAGCTTCGGGCCGAGTGAATATCTGCCGGGGCGCTTCCTTAATCTCCGGCATGATCTTGTCGTCCTTGAGGCGCTTGTTCCCCTCCAGGACGATTCGATTGATGACTGGGTTCTCGCGAACGTTGATGACCAAGTCGCCGGTCTCGGTGCCGGTGATGTTCGCGTCGGCGAAGAGGCCGGTGGCGTAGAGATCCTTCACCGCCTGATCGAGCGTCGTCCTCGTATAGGTCTGTCCGACCGCCAGATTGGCGTAGGCACGGACCGTCTCCGGCTCGAGTCGCTGAGTGCCCTTCACCGTGATCGTATGGATCGTGCCTTGCGCTGGCGCAGCGGGAGCCAGCTCTGCCGGAGCTGCCTGATTGGGCGCAGGCTGCGTTGCAGTGGGCTGCGCATCTGCTGCAGGTTGCTGAGCGGGCGCTGCCTGCGCCGCAAGCAAGGGCGAAGCCGTGCCGCTCAGCACGGTGCCGATCAAAAGCAGCGCGCCGGCTCGCCGGCTAAAAGTCGTCGTCCTTGAAATCACCCGTCCCCGCCTTTTTGTGCAGTTGGTGCTACGACGCTCTTCGCCGCAAAGCCCCGGTTACGCCCTGCCCCAACCATTCTATCCAATCAAGCGCTGAAGCCGGTCCCACAGGCCGATCGAACCAAGATCGTTCAATGTGAGAAAAATCATCAATGCAAGAATGACGGCCAGACCGCCACGGAATGCCCAGTCGAGCGTCTGCGCGCTGAGCGGACGGCGTCGAATGGCCTCCACCGTGTAGAAAAACAGATGACCTCCATCCATCAGCGGGACTGGCAAGAGGTTGATGAATCCGAGATTAATTGAAAAGAGCGCCAGAAGCTGAGCGAAGGGCAATGCGCCGAGCGTTGCTTCCTGTCCGGCGATCTGAGCGATCTTGATCGGGCCGCCGAGGTCTTCCGTGCCGCGCCTGCCGCTGATGACCTGCCACAGCCCATCGATCATCCCGCGCGTAATTTTCA
>DASQYQ010000148.1:0-7551 GCA_035639115.1 Sphingomicrobium sp.
GAAGGCGGTCTGGACCGCGTGCTGATAGTTCGCGAGCGCGGCGTTGCGTTGCGCCTCCGTAAGCCGCACATTGGCGTGGCCGGCGCCGGCCTGGAAGATTGTGTAGCTGGCATTGGCGCCGGCGCTCCAGCCGAACGCGCCACCGCTGAAGAGTTTGAGTAGCGCGCTGCTTGCAAAGCCGAGGAGCCCAGTCAGGGTGATTCGCGGGAACAGCTCCGCGCGCGCGGCGCCGATGTTCGCGCTGGCTGCCCGGAGCTGATATTCCGCCTGGACCACGTCCGGACGGCGGAGGAGTACGTACGAGTCGACGCCAGCGGGCAACTCGGCGAGGTGTGGCATCGCATCGTCGATCGATTTCGGAAGGAGGCTCGTCGGGACCGGGGCGCCGACCAGAAGCTGCAGCGCATTCACGTCCTCGGCGAGCAGGGTCGTCTGGTTGGCAACGTCCGCCTGCGCCTGAGTGAGGATGAGTTGGGCTTGATCGAGGTCGAGTCGTGGCGCGACGCCGCCTTCGAGCCTGACCCGCGTGATGCGAACGCTTGCTTGGGCGCTCTTAAGCGTTTCCTCAGCGATCAGAAGCAGGCTCGAATCAGTCGCATAGTTGAGCCAGGCGTCGGCTACATCGGCAACCAAAGTGAGGCGCGTCGAGCGCGCGCCCGCCTCAGTTGCAAGGTAACGCTCCAACTCGGCATGCGTCAGCGATCTCAGCCTGCCAAAAAGATCGATCTCGAAGCTCGGGACGCCGATTCCTGCGGAATAGTTCGCGTTGACGCCACCGCCCGAGCTGTTTCGCGAGCCGCTTCCGGAGCCGCCGCCCGATCCGGAGTTCGAGCTTCCCCGATCGCCGGTGAGCGTGACGCCGCCGGTGGCATTGACCTGCGGAAACTGCTGCGCGCGTTGGATGTGATACTGCTCGAGCGCCGCCTGGATGTTTGCGGCGGCGACCATCATGTCGCGGTTGTTCACCAACGCTTCGCCGATAATCGTCTGTAGGCGACCGTCGCGGAAGATGTCGCGATATGTGACTGCCGGCAGGGCAGCTTCCGATTGCCTCAGCGTGGCGTCTCCAATGGGCCACGATGCGGGAATGGCCGGCTCAGGTTGCGCGAGCTTCGGCTCGAGGGTTGCGCAGCCTGTCGCCAGCAGCGCGATGAATGCGACGAGCCGCTTCACGCTTTCGCCTCACTGCGCTGGCGGATGCGGTCCCGGATGATGACCATGCCGTCGCGAACGCCGCGGCGGACGAGGACATAGAAAAGCGGTATGTAGAAAACGGCGAGGATCGTTGCGGTCATCATCCCGCCGATCACCGCCGTACCGATGGCGATGCGGCCGTTCGCTCCTGGGCCCGTTGCGATTGCGAGCGGGAAGACGCCGAAAATGAAGGCGAAGCTGGTCATAAGGATAGGGCGCAGCCTGATGCGCGCCGCATCCACCGCCGCGTCGATGATCCGCTTGTCCTCTCTTTCGGCGCGCTCTGCGAACTCGTTCATGAGGATCGCGTTCTTCGAGGTCAGGCCCATGGTGGTAAGCAGGCCGATCTGCAGGAAGACGTCATTTTGAAGACCGCGCAACGTCACGAAGAGGATCGCGCCGACGAGCCCGAGGGGGACGACCAGCAGAACGGCGAGCGGGATCGACCAGCTCTCATAAAGCGCCGCGAGGCACAGGAAGATCACGAGGAGCGAAATCGTATAGAGAAGCGGTGCCTGCCCCGACGCGATGCGCTCCTGATACGACGCTCCGGACCAGGCGACCCCAACGCCGGGGATTTGGGAGGCGAGTTTCTCGATTTCGCTCATCGCTTGTCCGGAACTCTTGCCCGGCGCGGCCTGGCCGCTGATTTCGTAGGAAGACAAGCCTTCGAAGCGGTCGAGGGTAGTCGGCGCGGTCGTCCACGTGGAAGTGGAGAATGAGGAGAACGGCACCATGGCGCCCTGGTTGTTTCGCACGTACCAGCTTCCAATGTTCGCCGGTGAGGCGCGGAACGGCGCATCCGCTTGGACATATACGCGCTTCACGCGTCCCCGATCGATGAAGTCGTTGACGTAGCGTCCGCCCCAAGCCGTGGAGAGCGTCGTATTCACGTCGGTCGGAGTGAGCCCCAGCGCGACCGCGCGCTGTTCGTCGATGTTTACCTTGAGACTGGCAACGTCCGGCAGCTCGGTCAGCCGTACCTGGGCAAGGAGCGGATCGGCATTGGCATCGGCAAGCAGCTTGTCACGAGCGGCAGCGAACTGCTCGCGGCTCATACCGCTTGTATTCTGGAGTTCCATCGTAAAGCCTGCCGATTGGCCAAGCCCGCGGATGGCTCCCGGAACGAGGGCGAAGACTTGTGCATCGCGAAGTCCCCGGAATGCCCCCGACGCGCGCTGCGTGATTGCCTCGGCGCTGTTCCGCGAGCCCTTTCTGTTTCCGAAAGGCGCGAGATTCATGTACATATGGCCAGAGTTCTGACCGGCTGCGCCCTGGCCGCCGCCGACCACGTTGAAGATGGTGTGGATGTTCTTCTTGTCCGGCCCGTTCAGGAAGTAATTCTCGATCCTGCGGGAGACGTCCTGTGAGCGCGACATGGTTGCGCCAGCGGGCAGCTGGAACTGAACCATGGCATTCCCTTGGTCTTCCGCAGGAATGAAGCCCGTCGGGAGCCGCCAGTACAGCGCGACCAGCAACACGCAAACGCCCAGGTAAATCGCCAGGAACAGCCATTTACGCTCCACAACTCGACCGACATTGCCGACATACCAGCCGATGAGACGCTCGAACCGGTCATTGAAAGTTTGACGCGCACGTTCGATCGAATGCGCCGCACGCGGCGCGCGGCGCCCCAACCACGTCTCTTCAACGCTAGCGTGCTGGCGCCGCAGGACGCTGGCTGCGAGCGACGGACTGAACGTAATTGCGAGGAGCACCGACAACGCCATGGCCGACACGATCGTGGCCGAGAACTGCCGGTAGATGACCCCGGTCGAACCGCCGAAGAAGACCATTGGAAGGAACACGGCAGAGAGAACCAGCGCGATGGCGATAAGCGCCATCTGGATCTGCTGCATCGATACGATGGTTGCTTCCTTCGTGGTCAGCTCAGGCTGTTCGTGGAGGATGCGCTCGACGTTTTCGACCACGACGATCGCGTCGTCGACGAGTAGACCGACTGCGAGCACCAACCCGAACAGGGTTAGCGTATTGATCGAAAACCCGAGGATGTAGAGCATCCCGAAGGTGCCGAGCAGCACGACCGGAATGGCGATTCCCGGGATCAGCGTGGCGCGCCAGCTCTGGAGGAACACGAACATCACCAAGATGACGAGCGCCATCGCCTCGGCCAAGGTCTTCACGACTTCGATGACCGAGAGCCGGATGAAATCGGAGGCGTCATTCGCGTAGGCGATGCGATAACCCCCAGGCAGTCTAGGCTCGACCTTCGTCATTTCCGCTTTGACGAGCTTCGACGTGGTCAGCGCATTGGCGCCGGGCTCGAGGAAAACGCCGATGCCGGCGCCCGGATGGCCATTGATTCGGATGGTCGTGGAATAGTTCTCGGCGCCAAGCTCGACGCGGCCAAGGTCGGAAAGGAGCACCCTCGCGCCCGACGGGTCCGACTTTACGATGATGTTGCGGAACTGCTCCGGCGTCTGAAGTCGCGACTGTGCAGTGACCGTGGCGTTCAGCATTTGTCCTTGCGGCTGCGGCATTCCGCCGATCTCGCCCGCCGCGACTTCCACGTTCTGGTTCTGGATTGCGGTGATGACGTCGCTCGGCATCAACTGGAAGCTCTGGAGCTTATTGGGATCCAGCCAGATTCGCATCGCATATTGCGAGCCGAAGACGTTGACGTCCCCAACACCCGGGATACGCGACAGATCGTCCTGAATATTTGTCGCAAGCCAGTCGGAAACGTCGACGTTGGTGCTCTTGTCCGTGGAATCGTAAACGCCCACGATCATGAGGAAGTCCGGCGATCCCTTGGTCACCGTTACACCCTGCTGTTGCACCTGCTGGGGCAGGCGGGCGATCGCCTGCTGAACCTTGTTCTGGACCTGGACCTGCGCGATGTCCGCATCGACGCCCTTGTCGAACACGGCGGTAATCGAAACCTGGCCCCGAGAACTGGACGAGGAGCTGAAGTAGAGCAGCCCGTCGAGGCCGGTCAGCGTCTGCTCGATGACCTGAGTGACGCTACTTTCAAGCGTGTCGGCCGAGGCGCCGGGATAGCTTGCGCGCACGTTGATCTGGGTCGGGGCGACGTCCGGATATTGCGCTACGGGGAGCGCGAATATCGCGCCGATCCCACCCAGCATGATGATGATCGCGAGAACCCACGCGAAAATCGGCCGTTCGATGAAGATCCGCGACATTCGTTAGCCGCCGCGCTTCCTCTGCATCGCCTTGAGCACCTCGGGAGGCGGCGCCTGGACTTTTTGCGGAGCGCTGGCGGGCACGGGCTTGATCTGCGCACCGTCCCTCAGGTTCGCGGTGCCTTGCGTGATGACCTTCTCCCCGGCGGCAAGGCCTTCAGTCACTACCCAATAAGGTCCCATGGTCCGCGTCGCCACGACCGTACGCTGGACCGCGCGATTGCCGGGACCCACGACGAACAGGCTGGCATTGCCTTGGGGATCGCGTGAGACCGCCTGCTGTGGAACCAGGAATGCCGACGTGTCGACGGCTTGAGCGAACTGGGCCGTGACGAACATGCCGGGAAGCAACAGCGATTGGGAGTTCGGGAACACGGCCCGCAACGTCACCGTCCCGGTGTTCTGGTCGACGACGACCTGGCTGAACTCGACTTTCCCTGTGAAGCCGTAGTCGCTGCCGTCGGGGAGCTTGAGCCGGACCGTCGCTGAGGTGGGCACGACGCCGCCTTGGGCAAGGGCGCGACGCAAGGAGAGAAGATCCGCGGCCGATTCCTGGACATCGACGAAGACTGGGTCGAGCCGGGTGATGGTGGTCAGGGCATTGGTCTGATTGGCGGTTACGAGCGCGCCTTCAGTCACATTCGAAAGGCCGACGCGACCGCTGATCGGAGCGGGCACTCGCGTGAAGCGCTGGTTGATTTGGGCGGAGCGCAATGCCGCCGAATTCTGCGCGACCGCGGCATCCGCCTGCCGCGCCTGGGCGACAGCATTTGTGTAATCCTGCTTGGAGATGGCCTGCTGCTCGACCAGCGGCTTGTAGCGCGCCGCGAGAGTCCGTGCAGCTTCGGCTTGGGCCCGCGCAGCCTGCACGTTGGCGGCGGCCTGCGCTGCCTGCGCGTTATAGACGCTCGGATCGATCTGGTAGAGCGTCTGCCCTTGGTGAACGATTGAGCCTTCGGTGAACATTCGTCTGAGGATGACTCCGTTGACCTGCGGCCGCACGTCTGAAATCTGGTAGGCGGCCACGCGGCCGGGAAGCTGCTGCTCCAGCGGAGCGCTGCCTTGCTGGATGACCACGTAGCCGACCGTGATGGGCCCGTTGGGTCCGCCACGTCCGCGTCCTCTACCACCGTGGAGGTCGGCGTCTCCACCGCTCCCGCAAGCGCTAAGCAGGACGCAAAGCGCGGCGGCCGCGACCGCCGCGCGACTCTTCACGGTAGCTGGATTCACAGGGCGGCGCCTTTTCCCCTCTTGGAGCGGAATGCAAGTGGCCGCGCGTTTCTACTAATCAACATGACGATTTGCGGGCCGCTAGATTACCGAAGTGTCAGAAGGGCTATAGGTTCGACGAAAGCGCCGGAGCCGCCGACGAATGGCCAAGTCGGCCTTATTATCTTTCGTTAGTACGAACCAATTTCACCACCAGGTCGCATAAAGGGCGATCAGGATCAGGATCACGCCGAGGGCGCCCACATTGAAACCGCCGCTCGTCTTGTAGCGGACGTCACGGGTGTCGATCGTGTCGGCGTCCGGTCGCTGCGCAGTGGCCAGGCTGACGATGACGGCGAGTGCCAGCGACACCAGGAATACGACGCCCATCCGGTTGATGAAGGGCGTGAGATAGTCGTTCACCCCTTGCGGAAGGACAGCCGCGGGCAGCGTGTATTTCATGATCGTCGACAGTCCGACCGAGGTCACCGCCGCGACGATCGCTCCACTCTCGGTCGCGCGCTTCCAGAACAGGCCCAGGAGGAAGATCACGGTAATCCCCGGCGTGAAGAAGCCGCTGAATTCCTGGATGAACTGGAATGCCTGTTCGGAGCTCCCAATCAGCGGTCGGGCAGCAAGGATCGCGATGATGATCGCTGTAATGGCGGTGATTCGGCCGACTAGGACCAGATGCTTCTCCTCGCGGCCGCTCTCGCCGCGGTCGTCCTCGGCGCGCGTCCGCTCGCCCCGCCATTTGGCATAGACGTCGAGAGTGAAGATGGTCGCGATCGAATTGATCTTGGACGCGGTCGAAGCGATGATCGCTGCGACCAGCGCGGCAAAGACGAGGCCGAGCAGGCCCGGCGGAAGCAAGCGCATCATGGTTGGGTAGGCTTCGTCGGGCTTGGACAGGCCGGGTGCGAGCACGACCGCGGCGATGCCCGGAAGGACGATGATGATCGGCATCAATAGCTTCAGGAAGGCGGCGAAGATCACGCCCCGCTGCGCTTCGTCGAGGCTCTTCGCAGCGAGAGCCCTCTGAATGATGTACTGGTTGAACCCCCAGTAAGCGATGTTCGCGATCCACATGCCGCCGATCAGGACGCTCAGGCCCGGCAGATCGATGTAATGCGGGTCGCCTTTCTTCAGGATCATGTGGAAGTGATCGGGCGACGTCGTTACAAGTTGGTGGAAACCCTTGAACACGTCCCCTCCGCCGATTTTCGTCAGCGTAAGGAATGCGACGACCAGCCCGCCGAGGACGAGCAGGGTGACCTGCACGATATCCGTCAGGGCGACCGCCTTCAGGCCGCCGCGAATCTGGTAGAGCAGCGCGAATGCGCCGAGGATGACCAGGGCGATATTCTGGTCGATGCCCGCCACCTTGTTCACCGCGATCGAGCCAAGCCAGATGATCGAGGTCAGGTTCACGAAGACGTAAAGCGCGAGCCAGAACCAGGCCATCAGCTTGCGGATTGACGCGCCGTACCGCCGCTCGAGGAACTGCGGCATGGTGTAGATGTGATTCTTGAGGAATATAGGAAGGAAGAACTTGCCGACGATCAGAAGGGTCGCCGCCGCCATCCATTCGTAGGACGCGATTGCGAGACCGATCGCATAGCCGGACCCAGACATCCCGACGATCTGCTCGGCGGAGATGTTCGCTGCGATCAGCGATGAGCCGATCGCCCACCATGGAAGATTCTTGGAGGCGAGAAAGTAGTCGGACGTGTCCTTTTGGTGTCCGGCCTTTTCGCGGCTGACCCATTGCGCGAGGCTGAAGATGCCGATCGCGTAGGCGATGACGACAATGAGGTCGATCGTCGAAAGACTCATGCTTGCCCCCCAAGAAGGGCTGACCTTAACCGGGACGACAGGGCTGTCTACCGCCTTTGCGCCGCCTCATTCCCGACCTAGATAAGGCCTATGAAGCCGACGGTCGTCATCCATACCAACGACAAGCAAATGCTTGGCGCGCTCGTCT
>DASQYQ010000149.1:0-4758 GCA_035639115.1 Sphingomicrobium sp.
CTAAAGATCACCGAATCAACCGCGACGAGCTGTTCATGCCATTCATGAGCGTGCTCCCCTTCGACGACCTCGACGAGGCAATCGCCGACTCGAACAGAAGTGCCTATGGGCTCACCGCGGGCGTCTACACCGAGGACGAATCCGAGCTCGACCGCTTCCTCAACAGGATCGAAGCGGGCGTCCTCTACGCCAACCGCGCGACCGGGGCGACTACGGGCGCCTGGCCCGGCTTCCAGACATTCTGCGGCTGGAAGGGCTCCGGAATCACTGGGAAGGGCGGGCTCGGAAGCTGGTACGTCCCGCAGTTCATGCGTGAGCAGAGCCACACGATCTTCACGCTGTGAACAAGATCTATCCTTCGCCCAGGGCCGCGCTCGAGGGCCTCCTTCGCGACGGGATGACGATCATGTCCGGCGGCTTCGGCCTCGCCGGCAATCCGGAAAGCCTCATTCCCGAGATCCAGGCATCGGGCGTGAAGGACCTTGTCGTCATTTCCAACAATGCAGGCGCGGACGGCTTCGGCCTCTGGCACCTTCTCGACAGCCGCCAGATCCGGAAGATGATCTCCTCCTACATCGGCGAGAACAAGCTGTTCGAGCAGCTGTATCTTGCAGGCGAACTGGAGCTCGAACTCAACCCGCAGGGGACGCTCGCCGAGCGGATCCGGGCCGGAGGGGCTGGAATTCCGGCCTTCTATACGCAGACCGGTGTCGGCACTCTCGTTGCCGACGGCAAGCCGCAGGAGGAGTTCGAAGGCCAGCTCTACGTCCGCGAGACCTGGCTTCGCGCCGACCTCGCGATCATCAAGGCGTGGCGGGCGGACACGAGCGGCAACCTCCAGTTCCGAAAGACCGCCCGCAACTTCAATCCGGTGATGGCGACGGCAGCGGCGGTAACGGTGGTCGAGGTCGAGGAGCTCGTCGACGTCGGCGCGATCGACGCCGATTGCGTGCACACGCCCGGGATCTTCGTCGACCGGATAGTCAAAAGCACGATCAACGAGAAACGGATCGAGCGGCGCACTGTGCGAGAGCGCGAAGGGGCGGGGGGATGAAGCGAATTGCTGCGGCGCTCCTATTGATCGGCCTCTCGACGGCGGCAGCGGCGGAGCGCGAACCCGTGCTCAAGCAGGTCGATCTGCCGCACAGCTATTATTGGCGCGAGCTCTACCTTCCGCAGCTGACGACCGGCCCGTCGAGCGTCAGCTTCATGCCCGATGGCAAGACGCTCATCTACAGCATGGGCGGATCGCTTTGGCGGCAGGCGATCGGGTCCGACGAGGCGGTCGAGCTCACACATCCACGCGCGGCTTACGATTATCAGCCCGATGTCGCGCCCGACGGCCTCAGCACAATCTTCAGCCGCTACAATGGCGACTCGATCGAGTTGTGGCGCTTGGATCTTGCATCCGGGCATGAGCAGCAACTGACCTCGGCCCATGCAGTCAACGTCGAGCCGCGCTTGTCGCCGGACGGAAAGCGGCTCGCGTGGGTGTCCACGGAGGGAACGGGGCACTTCAACCTGTTCATTGCCGACGTCGGCCCGGACGGACTGCGCAATGCGCATCCGCTGCTCGGCGAGCACAAGAGCAAGATCTCCCGCTATTATTACTCGCCCTTCGATCATGCGATTAACCCGTCATGGTCTCCGGACGGAAGGCGCGTCCTCTACGTCACGAACAACGAGGTCGCTTGGGGAACTGGCGACATCTGGTCGGTTGCTTCGGACGATCCGAACGACCGCCGCAAGCTGCTGAGCGAGGAGACGAGCTGGAGCGCGCGCCCCGAAACCTCGCCCGACGGCAAGCAGGTCCTGTTCGCCAGCTATCACGGCAGGCAATGGCGCCAATTGTGGGTGACGACACCGTCGGGAGAAGCCCCGCTTCCACTCACTTATGGCGACTTCGATCGCTGGAATGCGCGCTGGTCGCCGGATGGCGAGCGGATCGCCTTCATCGGCAACGAGCTTGGCAACACCAGCCTTGTCCTGCACGATTATGTCGGCGGCGCCGAGACGCCCGTCGTTGCTTCCAAGCGACGCTATCTCAGCCCGATGGGGAAGCTGACGCTCGACATTCGGGACGAGCAGGGGCGGAGGGTCCCGGCGCGTGTCGCAGTGCTCGGAAGCGACGGCCGGGCCGCGGCTCCGGCGGGTGCCTGGATGCATGGCGACGACGGCTTCGACCGCAAGCTGCAGGCGACCGAAACCCATTATTTCGACTGCTATTCCACCTGCACACTCGAAGCTCCCGCCGGGCCCGCTTCAATCTGGGTCCAGCGCGGATTTAGGTACCTTCCGTGGGATGGGACGGTGAAGGTCGTGGCTGGCTCGGTGCAGACGCTGCCCGTCAAGTTGCAGCGGAACAACCTGCCGCCCGAGTTCGGCAAATTCGTCAGCGCCGACCTCCACGTCCACATGAACTACGGAGGCCATTACAGGAACACTCCCGAGAACCTCGCCCGCCAGGCGCGGGCGGAAGACCTCGACGTCATCTACAACTTGATCGTCAACAAGGAGGAGCGGGTTCCGGACATCGCATATTTCCGACCCGGTCCAGACCCCGCCAGCGGCGATGGAGTGACGATCCTTCACAGCCAGGAATATCATACGAGCTACTGGGGGCATCTCGGCCTGCTCGGCCTGTCCGATCATTATTTGACCCCCGGCTTCTCCGCCTATCAGAACAGCCCGCTCGCGAGCGCCTATCCCGACAATGGAGTGATCGCCGACCTCGCTCACGCGCAGGGCGCCCTGGTGGGCTACGTCCATCCGTTCGACGACGAGCCGTCCACCGACAAGAGTCTGACCAACGAGCTTCCGGCGGACGTCGCCAACGGCAAGGTCGATTATATGGAGATCGTCGGCTTCTCCGATCACAAGTCGACCGCGAGCGTGTGGTACCGGCTGCTCAACCTCGGTTACCGAATCCCGACTGGATCCGGCACCGACGCGATGGCGAATTACGCCGACCTTCGCGGCCCGGTCGGAATGAACCGTGTGTTCGTCGACACTGGGGGCGATCCGAGCCCGAAAGCCTTGCTCGCGAACCTCAAGGCCGGCCGGACCTTTGCGAGCAACGGCCCACTGCTCGGCCTGGAGCTCGGCGGCAAGCACCCGGGCGACACGATCTCGCTCAAGGTCCCCGGAGCGCTCCACTACCGGATCGCTTTAAGGTCCCCGGTCGGAGTCCAGCATCTGGAGCTGGTCGAGAATGGCGAGGTCGTGAAGAGCTTTGCGCTCGCAGACCATCGGAAGTTCGACGCCGAGGGAGACCTCAAGGTCGCCAAGTCGGGTTGGCTGCTCCTGCGCGCGTGGAACGACGGCTCGGATACGCAAGTGCTCGACATCTACCCCTATGCGACGACGAGCCCGGTCTATGTGGAGATGCCGGGCGGGATGCCGCGCGATCCGGCCGATGCGGCTTATTTCGTTCGCTGGCTGGACCGAGTTATCGCCGACTCATCGGCCAGGGACGATTATAGGAACGTGCGCGAGCGCGCTGCGGTCCTGGATTATCTCAGGAAGGCCAGGGCGCACTACGCCGACTTGGCTCGATAGCGAGACTGACTGAGGTTCGGATGGGGCGAATTTCAGCGTCTCAACCGTTTCCTAACCCATGCTGGTCATAACAACATGGATGTCGGACTTCGTCTCGAGCCTTGCCGCACTGCTCCTCAAAGTGGGAGTCGTCGCGTTCCTCGCAAACGAGATCCGCGGGGTGATCCTCGCGGGTCCCCTGCTTTACGCGATGTATCGAGCCGGCGGCACAGGGATGGCGACATGGCTCGGGCTCTGCTCGCTCGCCGGAATTGTCCTTTCGGTCGTCGCGCCGCTGTTCCTGGCAAGGAAGCTGAAGCTACTGCCGGTTCGCGCCTAGGCGCCTCCGCGCTCGGTCCCGCGCGACGCGTCGTTAGGCGATTTCGGTCGTCTTTCGGTCCCAGACGGTCTCGTTTTTGGTGAGCGGCCGCGCCCAGAAGCTGATCGAAATGATGTAGGCGAGGGTCAGAAGGATGAGGAACATCGCTTGCTTGAGGCCGACATGGTCTCCAAGCCAGCCAATCGCCAGGGGGATGAGCGCTCCGCCGAGAATGCCGGTGCAGAGGATGCCGGTGAAAGAACCGTGATGCTCGGCGACCGAGTTTAGAGCCAAGGCGAAGATGATCGACCACATGACGGAGAGTGCAAATCCGCAAAGCGGAAAGGCGATCAGCGAAACCTGTGCCGATCCAAACAAGGCGGCAAGCACGGACGCCACTGCGCCGAGGCCGAATATCCGCAGAATCAACTGTGAATCGAGCAAGCGAAGAAGCACCAGGCCGAGCATGCAGCCGATGACCATCAGCCCCCAAAACAGGCTGACTTCGTAAGCGCCCGTCGTTTCGGCGGGGACGTGGTGGTAGACCAGAAGGAACTGGCCCATCCAATCGGCGAGTCCTTGCTCGGTACCGACATAGGCGACGACGCCGGCGAAAAAGAGCAGCACATATTTGCTCCGAAGAAGTTCGAGATAAGTGCCGAACGACCCCACGCGCTCATCTTCGGCGAGCTCCGCCTTGGGCAGCGGCATCTTCGCGGTCAGAGCGATGAAGCACGCAAAGACGAGACCAGCGATTGCGTAAAAAGGCACCCACGGAGGCCCGAACCTGGCGAAGGCCCGTTCATTGGTTTGAAGCAGGCTCAGCACGAATGGGCTGAGGAACGATGCGATCCCAAAAACGAGCTGGCCCATCACTGCATAGAATGCAAAATGCTCTTCGC
>DASQYQ010000150.1:0-7460 GCA_035639115.1 Sphingomicrobium sp.
GACGCCTTGTGTCGTGGTGTTGGCGAGGATGGTCGCAATCGCCGACGCTTGCTTGTTCGAAGCATAGAGAAGCACTGCGGTCGACTGCAGCGCCCCGCAGGCCGACTGAGCGACCGCCGTCCGCGCGCTTGCAGAAGTGTCCACAAACTGCGGAATCGCGACGGCGGCGAGGATACCGAGAATGACGATGACGACGACAAGCTCGATCAGCGTGAAACCCTTATGCAGCGTGCGCTTCATTGAGTGCTCCCCTTTCCCCGGAGTGAACCGCGGCCCGATGCCGCGTTAGTTGTTTCTGTCAGTGTCCTATCTGCCGTCCAGTTTTGTCAAGAAAACAATGAGGTGCGGCGCATTGTGAATGCGATTCGTGAATTTTTTGCCAGCACGCCCGCACTCCATTCGTAGGGCGAAGCAGGCACTAACACAAAGCCAAAACCCGAACCCCGCGGCTGGAGACGGAAACGAAGTTCGCCCTCTCTGGCGCTGCTCAGGTGACCATGCAGGCGGGGCAAATAGAGCAGCTCGGCGTTTGCCGCGTCGAAAAACCACGCCGGCCGTTCGACCATCGCGGGGTCGCGTTGTCCGAGCTCTCCCAAGTAGCCGGCAGGAAAGGTATGGGCGAGCTCGAACGGATTCTTCTTGGTCCAATCGCCGCTCGCAGGTTGCTCGCCGGCCATTACATGGGTTGCAAAGTAGATGTTGAGGGCTGACGTGACGTTGCTCACGGTCATTTCCATGGCGGTCCGTTCCGCCATCTCCATGTAGTCGAGCACGAACTTGCTGAATACGACCAAGGCGGCCGCTATGAGTACGGCATAGGCGGCGATCTCTACCCGGGTCAGCCTGCGCCGCCCGTACATCCACGGCGTCGGGAGGAGCGGCGCGCTCACTTCTTCATGAGCATGACCTTGCCCATCTCCCAGATGGGCAGGAAGACGCCGAGCGCGAGGATCAGGACCAGCACGCCGAGCGCGATGGTGATGATCGGCTCGATGTTGGTACTCAGGTTCTTGATCTCGTGGTCGACTTCCCGCTCGTACATGTCGGCGACTTCGCTGAGAAGGTCGTCGAGCTCGCCGGTCTCCTCGCCCACCGCGATCATCTGCAGCACGACCGGTGTGAAGACCGCGGTCGTCACCGCGGTGCGCAGCACGCTCTCGCCGCGCTCCACGCCCTCGCGCATCTGCTCTATGCGCCGGGCGAGAAACGCATTGTCCACCACCGATGCAACCACGCTCAGCGCCTGCACGATCGGCACGCCCGCGCGCGTCGCTATGGCGAAGGAACGGGCGAAGCGCGCGAGCGTCGCCTTTTGGATGATGCTGCCCGCGACCGGAATGCCGAGCTTGACGCGGTCCCAGTTGTACTTGCCCTGCTCCGTCCCGGTATAGGCGACGAAGGCGACGGCGGCGAGAACGGCGCCGCCGACCAGCAGCGGCCAGTAGGCGAGGAAGAACTGCGAAGTGCCGATAAGCACGCGGGTGAGAAGCGGCAGCTCGACCCTGCTCGCCTCGAAGATCTTCGCGAACGCCGGGATCACCGCGAAATTGACGATCGCCACCGCCGCGCCGATGACTAGGATGACGATGATCGGATAGCGCAGCGCCGTCTTGATGCGTTCGCGCACTTCCCGCTCGAACTCCAAATAGCCGAACAGGCGGTTGAAAGCCTCGTCGAGCTGGCCGGTCGTCTCGCCAACCCGCACCAGGCTGACGTAGAACGCGGAAAAGACGTTCGGATGGCGGCGCATCGCGGTCGAGAGCTCGCGCCCGGCGTCGAGGCTGACGCGCAGGTCGGCCACCACGTTGCGCAACATGGGATTGATCGCCGACTCCTGCAGCCCGGCCAACGCTCTCAGCATCGGCACGCCGGACTTCAGCAGGGTGTACATCTGCCGCGAGAACAGCATCACGTCGAGCAGCGTGACGCGGACCGGTACGAGCTTCGCCCACCAGCTCTCCGCATCGCCTTCGCCGCGAGCCGGTGCGGCCCGGATGTCCACCGGCGTGACGCCGGTATTGAGCAGCTGGTCGGCGACGGCGCCCTGGTCGGCGGCCTCGATCGTCCCGGTCACGAGCTCGCCGCGCACGCCGCGGCCGCGGTAAGCGAAGACCGGCAATTAGTCCTCCAGCTCTACCGCCACCTTCATCGCTTCTGCGACGGTCGTCCGTCCGGCGAACACCAGCTCGAGAGCGCAGTCCGTCAGAGTGCGGCCGCGGAGCTGGCCGTGCGCGGCGTCGAGAAAGGCGTTCGGCTCGGCCTTGTTCGCGGCTCGCACGAGCTCGGGGGTCATCTCCAGCATCTCGTATACGCCGGTCCGCCCCGCAAAGCCCGTGCGGTTACAGTGGGAGCAGCCGGCGCCGCGGCGAAAACGGCGCGTGCGCCAGGCGTCGCCCAGCAGCGCTTCGAGCCAACGCGCTTCCTGTGCTGTCGGCTGCGTGTCCGCGGCGCAGCTCTCGCAGTTGAGTCGCAAAAGCCGCTGGGCGATCACTGCGTGGACGGAAGCCGCGACCATGTAGCTCGGCGCGCCCATGTCGATCAGGCGCAGCGGCGTGTTGGCCGCATCCTTCGTATGCAGCGTCGAGAGCACGAGATGGCCGGTAAGCGCGGCGCGCAGGCCGATCTGCGCGGTCTCCTCGTCTCGGATTTCGCCGATCAGAATCACGTCCGGGTCCTGGCGAAGGGTGGAGCGCAGCACCCGGGCGAAGGTGAGGTCGATCTTCTCGTTTACCTGCACCTGCGTGATTCCGGAGAGGCGGTACTCCACCGGGTCTTCGACAGTGATGATTTTCCGGTCCGGCGTGTTGACCTCCCCCAGAGCCGCGTAGAGGGTGGTCGTCTTGCCGCTCCCGGTAGGTCCGGTGACGAGCACCATGCCGGCGCTTCGCTGCATGATTTCGCCAAAGCGTCGACGCACGTCGTCCGGCATGCCGAGGCGATCGAGGCTTTGCAGCGTCGACTGGCGGTTCAGCAGGCGCAGCACGATGGTCTCGCCGTACTGGCACGGCATCGTCGACATGCGAACGTCGATCTTCTGTTCGCGTACGCTGACCATCAGCCGCCCGTCTTGGGGCAGGCGCTTCTCCGAGATGTCGAGGCCGGCCATCAGCTTCAGCCGCAGGGCGAGGGCCGGCGCGATCTTCGCGTCCGTATCGGTCTGCGGCATGAGACCGCCATCGATGCGGAAACGGATCTGCAGGCGCATCTCCTGGGGCTCGATATGGACGTCGGATGCATTTACCTGGCTGGCGTCCTCGAATATCGACTGCAGCAGCTTGACGACCGGTGCGTCCTCGGCACCCACGCCGGAACCGAGCACGCCAAAATCGATGTAGCTGTCGCCGACGTCCCGCTCGAGCTCCCGGGCAAGCCCGCTGATCTGCTCGGTGCGCCGGTACACCCGGTCGATGGTCTGCAGCAGCGCCGCCTCGCCGACCACCGCCGCTTCGATGTCCCTCTTCAGCAGGCGGGCCACCTCGTCATACGCGAAGAGGTCGGTGGGGTCGGCCATGCCGACGAGGTAGCCACTGTGCCGCTCTTCAAGGACGATGGCGCGGAAACGGCGCGCCTGGGTTTCCGGCAGGCGGCGCACCAGCTCGCCGTGCACGTTGTGCACCTTCAGGTTCACATACGGAATGTTGAGCTGGCGCGAGATCGCCTCGCAGATCTGCTCGTCGTTCGCGAACCCCTGGTCGACCAGGATGCGGCCCAGTCGTCTTCCCGATTTCTTCTGCTGCTCCAGCGCGAGCTTCAGCTGTTCCTGCGAGATGATCTTTTGTGAAATCAGTGTGTCGCCGAGGCGGATCTTCTCAGGGCGTCCCATTTTTTCCTCCGCTTCTTCCCCCGCGACCGATTATGTATTAGAGCGGGGTCGGCCGCTTGCCGCGCGCCTAGGGTAGTGACGCAGAGGATTTGCACGGTGAAATTTTCTTGGCGCCCGAACACGCGCGACGGAACCGCTCTCGAAACTCTGCAAGCAACGAAGCAGCGTCCAGCCGCACTAGAAAAAAAAAGGGGCCGCTTTGCGAGCGGCCCCTTAGCGCATCCCGACGGAAAGAGGAGGAGGAGGAATCCGGCGGGGTGTTGCGACGCAGCAATCTTATGGCCTTTGACTTCAGGTTTAGAATAGGCCTTTCTTTAAAAACACTTTTGCTGTTTTTGCAAAGATGGCCGACACGCTACAGGAAATGTCTGTATTTGCTAGGGTTGTCGCGTCAGGCAGCCTGTCCGCTGCTGCCCGGGATCTGGGCCTTTCGCCGGCCTTGGTGAGCCGGCGGCTCGCCCGGCTGGAGGCCCGTCTCGGCGTCCGGCTGGTGCACCGCACGACTCGAAGCCTCCACCTAACGGTGGAAGGAGCGCGCTACTACGACGCCTGCGCTCGGGTGTTGGCGGAAATCGAAGACGCGAACGCCGAGGTATCGCGCGGCCGCGCGGAGGCGCAGGGCGCGCTCAAGGTGGCATTGCCCGCCTCCTTCGGGCACCAGCATGTCGCGCCGCTCATTCCACAGTTTGCCGAGCGCTATCCGAAAGTGGAGCTGGCGCTGAGCCTGTCGGACCGCCGGGTTAGCGTAGTGGACGAAGGATTCGATGTGGCGATCACGATAGCGCACCTCGAGGACTCTTCGCTCGCCGCGCGCCGGCTCGCGCCCAACCGCCGCGTCGTGTGCGCCAGCCCCGCATATTTGCGAAAGCACGGCACGCCGCGCGCCCCTGAGGACCTCGCGCGCCACAACTGCCTTACGACGAGCGACTTCACGATGACGTGGGATTACAAGGATCCTCAGGGACGTCCAGGCGCCGTGCGCGTGCGCGGACGCTACGCATGCGACAACTGGGAGGTCCTGCGCGAGTGGGCGCTTTCGGGGCTCGGCATCGCGCTGAAGTCCACCTGGGATGTCTATCGCCACCTTCAGGAAGGGACGCTGGTGCCGCTGTTCGCGGGCTATAGCTTTCACTCGGATGTCGCGATCTATGCTGTTTACCCTCACCGGCGGCTGCTGCCCGCGAAAACGCGCGTGTTCATCGATTTTCTGGCCGACTCTTTCGGCCCCGAGCCCTATTGGGACCGGATGCTCGCCGGCACGGCACCGAAGCCCCGCATCCGCGCGCGCGCGGAGATAAGCGCGCAGTGATCCTGTGCTAGGCTCGAACGGCGCCGCGGGACACGATCCGGCGGCGCCAACCACCGTCCCAGCGAATACGATTCTCGCGGACCCGACCCCATGAACGCCCCTGCCGATCTCCTCAAGGCCTCGCTCGAGGACAAATACACCGTCGAACGAGGCCGAGCATTCCTGACCGGCACCCAGGCGCTCATCCGTTTGCTCATGCTGCAGCGCGATCGCGATCGCCGGGCCGGCTTGAACACCGCGGGATTCGTCTCCGGGTACCGCGGTTCCCCGCTCGGTGGGCTCGATCAGGCGCTGTGGCGCGCCCGCGCGCATCTCGAGGCGCACCACATCCGCTTCCAGCCGGGAGTCAACGAAGACCTGGCTGCCACCGCCGTCTGGGGCACGCAGCAGCTCAACCTCTTTCCCAAGGCGAAGTGCGACGGGGTCTTCGGCATGTGGTACGGCAAGGGCCCCGGCGTCGACCGCTGCGGCGACGTTTTCAAGCACGCCAATGCCGCGGGAACGGCGCGCCATGGCGGCGTGCTCGTGCTCGCCGGGGATGACCATGCAGCGAAATCGTCGACGCTACCGCATCAATCCGAGCATGTCTTCAAGGCCTGCCTGATTCCGCACCTCAACCCGTCCAACGTTCAGGACTATCTCGACCTGGGCTTGCATGGCTACGCGATGAGCCGGTTCTCGGGCTGCTGGGTGGCGTTCAAGTGCGTCACGGACGTCGTCGAATCCGGCGCCTCGGTCGTCGTCGACCCCGATCGCGTGAACGTCCGCATCCCGGCCGATTTTGCCCTGCCCCCGGACGGCCTGAACATCCGCTGGCCAGACGGCATCCTCGAGCAGGAAGCGCGGATCCTCGACTACAAGGTCTACGCTGCGCTCGCCTACGCGCGGGCAAACGGCCTCGACCGTGTCGTTTGGGATTCGCCCAAGGCGAGGCTCGGAATCGTCACCACCGGCAAGTCCTTCGGCGACGTCATGCAGGCGCTCGCGGATCTCGGCATCGACGAGGGGACCGCCCGGCACATCGGCCTGCGCATCTACAAGGTGGCGCTTTCCTGGCCGCTAGAGCCGCAGGGTGCCCGCCGCTTCGCCGAGGGCCTCGAGGAGATCCTCGTCGTCGAGGAAAAGCGCCAGGTCATCGAGTACCAGATCAAGGAAGAGCTCTACAACTGGAAGGCCAATGTGCGCGCGCCGCGAGTCGTCGGCAAGTTCGACGACAATGGCGAATGGAGCCGCGCCGAAGGACAGCCGGCGGGCAAATGGCTCCTCCCCGCGCACTACGAGCATTCGCCCGCGATGGTGGCGCGCGTAATCGCGCAGCGGCTGGAGAAATTGTCCATGACCTCTGCGCTCGGCTCCCGTTTCCGCGAGCGTCTGGCGTTTCTCGACTTCAAGGAAAAGGCGCTCGCCAAGCCGCGTGTCACCGCTGTCCGACAGCCGTACTTCTGCTCGGGCTGCCCGCATAACACCTCCACTCGCGTCCCGGAAGGCAGCCGCGCCACCGCCGGCATCGGCTGCCATTTCATGGCGGTCTGGATGAACCGCAACACCGCGACCTTCACGCATATGGGCGGCGAAGGCGCCCCTTGGATCGGGCAAGCGCCCTTCACCGACGAGCAGCACATCTTCGCGAATCTCGGCGACGGCACCTATTTCCATTCCGGCCTGCTCGCCATCCGTGCCGCCGTCGCCGCCAAGGTCAACATGACGTACAAGATTCTTTACAACGACGCGGTGGCCATGACCGGCGGGCAGCGCCATGACGGACCGCTGGACCCGGCGATGATCTCCCGGCAGATCGCGGCAGAAGGGGTGAAGCCGATCGTCGTGGTCACCGACGAGCCGGACAAGTACCCGAAGGCCACGGCATGGGGCGAGGGCGTCACGGTGCGCCATCGCGACGAGCTCGACCAGGTGCAACGCGAGCTGCGCGAATTACCCGGCGTCTCGGCGCTCATCTACGACCAGACCTGCGCATCCGAGAAGCGTCGCCGGCGCAAGCGCAACGAATACCCGGATCCGGCGAAGCGTGTGCTGGTGAACGAGCGCGTCTGCGAAGGCTGCGGCGACTGCAGCGTGAAGTCAAACTGTCTCTCGGTGGAGCCGCTGGAGACCGAGTACGGCCGCAAGCGCACCATCAACCAGTCTTCGTGCAACAAGGATTTCTCCTGCCTGAAGGGCTTCTGCCCGAGCTTCGTCACCGTGGAGGGCGGGCGGCTGCGCAAGGGAAGGTCGTCGGCGCGGGCGGAGGTCGAGATGCCGGCTTTGCCGTCGCCTGCGCAAGCGTCGCTCGCCTCGCCGTACGGCATCCTGGTCACCGGCATCGGCGGT
>DASQYQ010000151.1:0-2169 GCA_035639115.1 Sphingomicrobium sp.
TCGTTTCTTCTGGGCGGTGCCCCCGCACTTGGCGCATATCCTCGAGGAAGAGCGCTATCTGCCCGGAGATGCGGGGCTGATCGTCGCTGATCGCTATGATGCTGCGGTCGTCCGAAGCGCCGCGCATCGCCCACTTGCTCCTGCAAGAAGGAAAGCCGAGCTACTACGCTTCGCTCGACGGGCGGCGCGACGCCTTGCCGCGCAGATCGACCCATCGCTCGGCGACGCTAATTAGCAGCCGCCGAGCTTCCCTTCGGCTTCTTATCGTTGATCAATTTCTGGATGTTGCGTGCGCGGTTATCGCGATTCGCATAGTCGCGCGCGGAATAGCCCGCGACCGAATCGGTGCGATCAGGATCTGCCCCTGCATCGAGCAGCGCCTTCACCATATTCGCATCGCGTTGTTGGACCGCGATGATCAGCGCGGTCTCGCCTGACTTGTTCGTATCGTCCACCCTGGCGCCGAGCGAGAGCAGCCACGGCACAGCCTCGTCGAAACCGACCTTTGCAGCCGCGATAAGCGGTGTGTCGCCATGGTCGCCGTGAGTGTTGGTGTCGGCCCCTTTCCTCAGCATGAAGCCGGTCCAGTCGCGGTCGGCGGCCCGGATCGCGACGATCAGTCCGGTATCACCAGCGCCGTTTCTCGTGTCGATGATCGTAGGGTGCGCCTCGATCAACTCGGTCGCCTTGTTCCCGTCGCGCTTCTGGACTGCGTCGATGAAATCCTGGCTGTCGTTTGAAGCTAGCTGCGCCACAGCTGGGCTGGAAAGCAGCGCAAACGCGCTGGCAGCAATGATGATCTTCAACGACTTCATGGACTTAGCCTCAGAATTCCCCGCTTGATCACGATCGATTAGCAGAGCAAGGCTCGACTTGTCATGAACAAGGCCGAGCCATTCTGGGAAAAGCCGCTGGCCGCGCTCGACCGCGGAGAGTGGGAGGCGCTTTGTGACGGCTGCGGCCGGTGCTGCATTCACAAGCTGGAAGATGAGGAAACGGGCATGCTCTACGCGACGAACGTCGCCTGCAAGCTGCTCGACCGAAGGAACGGCACCTGCCTCGACTACAAGAACCGGATGAAGCGAGTCTCCGACTGTGTGAAGCTTGATCGCAAGAATCTGGACGGGCTCGACTGGCTTCCCGATACCTGCGCTTATCGCCTTCGCGCAGCAGGGGAGCCGCTTCCCGATTGGCACTATCTGATCTCCGGAAGCCGCGAGACGGTTCATGAAGCTGGGCAGTCGACGCGCGGCTGGACGGTGAGCGAGGAAGACGCCGGCGAGCTCGAATATCATGTGGTCGAGCGGCCGCTCTGAGGCGGCCCTCGAGGCTGCGCTTCCTGTTTCGATCGAGATCAGAGCGCTTCGCAATGCTCGGCGGTTGCGGCTTCGGTTCGACGAGGCGACCGCAACGTTCAAGCTCACATGCCCGTGGCGAACGAGCCGCCGAGCAGCGCTCGCCTGGGCGCTCGACCAGCGCGACTGGATCGATGCCCAGCTGGCGCTCGTCGAGCCGGCGGAGCCGTTTCGACCCGAGGCATCATTTCCGCTCGAGGGCCGTGAGGTTCGAATCACCTGGTCCGAGCGGTGGTCACGCACGCCGTCCATCGTCGGGGACGAGCTTCGCTGCGGTGGACCGGAGTCGGGCGTTCCACGCCGGATCGAAGCCTTCCTCAAGGGCCATGCCCGCGACACTATGTCGAGGGACATAGCCGAATTTGCAGCTGCGGCGGGCGCAACGCCGGCGTTGGTGACAATCGGCGACGCAGCGACGCGCTGGGGAAGCTGCTCGGCGAGCGGCCGAATCCGGATGAGCTGGCGGCTGATCCTCGCCCCGCCCGAGGTACGGCGCTATGTCGCCGCGCATGAGGTGGCGCACCTCGTCCACCTCAACCACGGGCCCAAGTTCAAGGCGCTGGAGGCCCGACTGTTCGGCCCCGGAATCGCTCAGGCAAAAGCTTCGTTACGAAGGATCGGGCCGCGGCTGAGACGGGTCGGTCGGGGGAGTTGACCTCGGCTGCGGCGGCGGCTGCATCTGATAGGGCTGCCTCGGCGGCTGCTGCGGATAGGTCTGCGGCCGCCTCACGGGCGACTGCGACTGCGACTGTGGCGGGAACGCCTGGTCGAGCTCCTGCTGAGTCGGCTCTCCAGCACCGTCAGGGTTCACCAT
>DASQYQ010000152.1:0-5474 GCA_035639115.1 Sphingomicrobium sp.
GTCCACTCTCGTCGCGCAATCCGAACAATTCGGTCAGGCGCTTGGTGAGATGCCCACGAGCGCCCTCGGCAAAGAAGGTGTAGCGGGCATGGAGTTCCATGCCCGGTTGGTAGTCTGGCCGGTGGCCGCCGTCGCGGGCGATACCCATGTCGCCGGTGGCGACGCCTTTCACCGAGCCATCCTCGTTGAACAGGATCTCTGCCGCCGGGAATCCCGGGAAAATCTCCACGCCGAGTTCTTCCGCCTGACCCGCGAGCCACCGGCAAAGGTTGCCGAGGCTCAGCGTGTAGGTGCCCTTGTTGTTCATGAAAGGCGGCATCAGGAAATATGGAAATTCCCATTTCTTGTCCCGACTTAGAAGCCAATGATGATTTTCCGTCACGGGAACCGTGAGCGGCGCGCCTTTATCCTTCCAGTCCGGAACGAGCTCGTTGAGCGCGATCGGGTCGATCACTGCGCCGGACAGGATGTGCGCCCCGACCTCGCTGCCCTTTTCGAGGATGCAGACGGAAAGCTCCCGTCCCGCGGCGCTCGCCAGCTGCTTCAGTCGAATGGCCGCGCTGAGGCCCGCCGGCCCTGCACCGACGATCACCACGTCGTAAGCCATTGATTCGCGCTGGCTCATCCAATCCCTTCCGTCATTCTACGCAAAGCGGTGTCCACCGCACATCTCGTCGCGGACGCAACACAATTCGACTCGTCCGCACTGCCAATTCCTTGACCACGGCGTCAATGGCAGGCGAAGGATAGCACGTGGGCGGGGAATTGGGATCGATCGGCGAAGCCGAGGCGCGCAGCGCATTGGCGTGGTGGCTCCAGGCCGGCGTCGATGCCGTGCTGCAGGAAGAACCGCGCAATTGGCTGAAGCCTTCTCCGCCAAAGCGACCGGCCTCGGAGCCTGCAGCGCCGCCTAACATTACGCAGCCGAGCCACGAGACGCTTGCCCAACTGCAAGACTGGCTCGCCACCAGTGCCCATCTTCCCCTCGCAAGCGCCACCGCTAGGCGCATTCTCCCGTGCGGCCCGGAGAACGCGGAGATCATGCTGCTCAGCGATAGCCCGGCGCTGGAGGATTATGCCGCAGGACAGCCGATCGGCGGCGACGCGTGGGTGCTCGCCCAGCGCATGCTGGCTGCGATAGGGCTGAGCGCAAAGCAAGCTTATTGCGCGTCCTTGTCACCGATCCACTCGCCCGGCGCCCGCCTCGCCGGTCGGGAACGCGAAGATTTTGCCGAAATCGCCCGCAGACATATTCGCTTGGCGGCTCCGAAGCGGCTGCTCTTGTTCGGCGACGGACCTTCGCTCGCTCTGCTCGGCAAGCCGGTCGCCCGGGCGCGAGGCCACATCCACAAAGTCGAAGGCGTCCGCACCGTCGCCACCTTCCATCCGCGTCACCTGATTAAGCGGACGTTAGATAAATCATTGGCATGGCAGGATCTTCTGCTTTTGATGGAGGACGAATCTTGAAGGTTGTGCTCCTCGCATTCGGCGCGCTGACCTGGACAGCGCCGGTCTTCGCGCAGGTGGCGGACCCGCTCGCGCCCCTCCCGAGCACCGGCACTCAGGCTGCAGCCGTCAGCGCACCGACCTTGTCGGTTCCGAAGTCCACCGCCCCTCGGCAGTATCAGGTCCAAACCGTCCCCTCAGCCTCGATCCCGAGAGACTGGCGCGGTGTCTTCGACGCGATCGACGCCGGAAATTGGGCCTCGGCGCAGGCTGGTATCGCTGCGCTTCCGCCCAGCGTCCTCACGCCGGTCGCAAAAGCGGAGCTTTACACGGCCAAGGGATCGCCGGTCGTCGACCTTGGTTCGCTGCAGACGGTGATTTCGCAGGCGCCCGAGCTTCCCGAAGCGAACCAGTTGGGACTTATGGCAATCAAGCGCGGCGCCACTACCGCGCCGCTCATCATTCCTGAGAAAGACACGGTCGTGCTCGGGTCGGCGCCGGTCCGCTACCGCGCTCATCCGGTTCAGGGCGAGCCGGCCGCCGATCAGCTTCGAAGCACGCTCGATTCCTATGTGAAAGCCGACGACGCGAGCGGTGCCGAGGCACAGCTTCTCGCACAGGGCCCCGCCCTGTCGTTCGAAGCACGGGCCGAAGCAGGTACCCGGGTCGCCTTCGTCTACTACGTGCTCGGCCTGGACATGGACGCGCGCCGCGTCGCTGACACCTGGCGCCAAGGAGCAACCGGCGAGTGGGCCAGCCAAGCGGCCTGGGTCTCCGGCCTCTCATCGTGGCGGCTCGGCGACTATAACAGTGCGTCGATCGATTTCCGTCAGGCGGCTCAATACGCCGACCAGCGCGAGCTTCGGGCGGGCGGCTTCTATTGGGCGGCGCGCGCGGAGCAGGCCGCCGGCCGTCCGGCTTCGGTCGAGGGACTCCTCAAGGCGGCTGCGACGAGCGCGGAAGCGCCGGAAAGCTTCTACGGCTTGCTGGCGCGCGAGACGCTCGGAATGTCGACCTCGCTCGGGCCCGACCCGCTGGCCAATTACGACCGGCCCGTCGACCAATATCCTAATGTTCAGCGCGCGATCGAGCTCGCGAAGATCGGCGAGCCGGCGCTCGCAGAGCAGATGCTCATTCATCAGGCGAAGATCGGTTCACCCTCCGACCATCACTCGTTGATTGAGGTCGCCAAGCGGCTCGATCTCCCCGCCGCGCAGCTGTGGCTGGCCAAATATGGCCAGTATGGAGCGCAGGCCGACGCGACCGACCGCTATCCCAATCCGCACTGGACGCCGGTCAACGGCTGGCGCGTCGATCCCGCCCTCGCCTTCGGGCATATCGTTCAAGAATCCGCGTTCCGCCGAACCGCCGTCAGCACCGCCGGCGCGGTGGGACTGATGCAGGTACTTCCAGTGACCGCGCAGATGGAGGCGAACAGCCGCGGTCTCTCTTACTCTCGCTCGAGCCTCACCGATCCGCGATACAATCTCGAGTTCGGCCAAAGCTTCATCGAGCGCATGCGGAGCGACTCCTCGACGGCGGGACAGCTTCCGCGCGTGATCGCCTCCTACAATGCGGGTCCGCTTCCGGTCGCGCGGTGGGCCAGCATCAACGACAAGGGCGATCCGCTGCTCTGGATCGAATCCATTCCTTATTGGGAGACGCGCTACTACGTGCCGTCCGTGATGCGGAACATGTGGATCTACCAGGGTCTCGACCGTGAGGACACGCCCACGCTCAAGGCGATGGCGGAGCATCATTGGCCAGCCTTCCCGAGCGGCGTCACGAGGATCAGCGGCGACAATAACCGGGCGCCCGGGGTTAGCCGATCAGGAAACTGATCTCGTTGGTTCTTGTTTTGTTCTGCTACCGGCGTAAGATTGCGCCATGCCCGTCGAGTCGAACCATGGGCGGGGCGCCACCCGCAATGCGACGCCGACTCGCTTCAACCTGAAGGAGCGGATCCAAGACGGCGAATGGCTTGACCAGGTCGAAGCGATCGACGGCGTGCCGAGGCGGCGGACAACGGTCACTATCGAGCATCCCAAGTCGATCCTGACCCGCAACAGCTCGCCCGACATCGGCTTTGATCGATCAGTGAATGCCTATCGCGGCTGCGAGCACGGCTGCATCTATTGCTTCGCCCGCCCGACCCACGCCTATCACGACCTTTCGCCGGGAGTAGACTTCGAATCGCGCCTGTTCGTGAAGCCGAATGCGGCGCAGCTCCTGCACAACGCCCTGTCACGTCCCGGCTATGAATGCCGTCCGATCGCCATGGGCACCAACACCGACCCCTATCAGCCGATCGAGGAGCGCTGGCGAGTGACTCGCTCCGTCGTCGAGCTCCTCGTCGAGACGCGGCATCCGTTCACCATCACCACCAAGTCGAATCGCGTGCTGCGCGATCTCGACCTTCTGAAGCAGGCAGCGGACTTGAGGATCGCGTCCGTTGCAATATCGGTGACGTCACTCGACCCGCAGGTCGCCCGGACCCTGGAGCCGCGCGCTCCGCAACCGCGAAAGCGAGTCGCCGCCATCAAGGCGCTGAACGACGCCGGAGTGCCCTGCTACGTCGCCATTGCTCCCGTGGTCCCGCAGATCACCGACCATGAGCTCGAACATATAGTCGAAGCGGCCGTTGAAGCGGGCGCCCCCGGGGGCTTCTATCTTCCGGTGCGGCTGCCACACGAAGTGGCACCGCTCTTCCGCGCCTGGCTGGACGAGCATTATCCGGACCGGGCGGCCAAGGTGATGGCTACGATCCACTCTCTCCGAGGCGGACGCGACAACGATCCCAACTTTTTTAGCCGAATGCGAGGCCAGGGTCCTTGGGCCGAGCTGTTGAAGACCCGGTTCGAAATCGCCGCGAAGAAGTATGGTCTGAAGCAGGCCAAATTCCCGTTGCGCACGGATCTCTTCCGCCCGCCAGAGGGCGACCAGATGCGGCTGCTCTAGGGCGCAGATTTAATTCGGAGCCGGAACGGCCATTCCGCGTTGGGCTCCCGAAAAGGGAGAACAACGATGCGCATCCTGATCGCAATTCCCGCCCTGCTCGTCCTTGGCGCCTGCAACGTCAGCAAGGAGGGCAATGCGGTGACGGTTCAATACGACCAGAATACCGCTCAGAACGCCGCGGCCGACATCGGCAATACGGCCCAGAACATCGCCGCAGACATCGGCAATGATGTGAAGAACACGAGCGAAAAGGTTCAAAACAAAGTCGGAAACGACAACGACAACAGCAGCAGTAACAAAGAGACGAACGCGACCGAGAACAAATAGCGGAATTTCGACGCGGTCCGCTCCGGCCGATCTTCACGGACAGTGAGGAGCCGTTCGGGCGGGCCGGCGCGTAGCCGGAGTGCTGAATCGCTCGCCGCGGCAGTCGAGCCTTTGCCCACCATTGCGGACATTACGTATCGAGGCTGATTCGCGACTCCGTTAGCGGATTGCGCGACATCGACGCGACCTACGCCAGTTCGCCTTCTCCCCGCCCGCCGCGTTCGCGGAGGTGTCCCTCAGGAGAATGCCGATGAAACCTCTCTCACAGAAGCTCGCGGATTTATCGGTACAGGCAAAGAACGCTGAAGATCGCGTCGCGAAGGCGCAGACCGAAGCACATGATCGAGTCGAGCAGCAGCGCGAGGCGGTCCGTCACGAGACGGAGCAAGCGCTGGGCACTATCCGACAGCGCTTCGAAGAAGCCACTGGCGAAGCCCGCACGCGCTTCCAGATGCTCCAGACCAAGGTGAATTCCGACTTCGAGCAGATGAAGAAGGACGCTGGAGACCGTAAGCTCAAATTCGAAGCGTGGCAGGCCGAGAATTTCGCCAGCGACAAGGAAGCCGATGCCGCGGCGGCGATCGACTATGCGATCGCAGCCACAAAGATGGCCGAGTTCCAGGCCCTCAGCGCGATCGTCGCGCGCGCTCGAGCGCACATTAAGACGGAGCAGATCCAGGCCACGCCTACGCTCGCGTAAGACTGATTCCCGGAGAGCGCGGCGTCGGATCGCCGGCGCCGCG
>DASQYQ010000153.1:0-2709 GCA_035639115.1 Sphingomicrobium sp.
TTCAGCTCGACTCGATGACGCTGGTTGTAGTCGATCGTCAGCGCAATGACCGAAAAGCCGCGCTCGCGTGCGATGCCTGCGCAGACCATCGAGTCCAGTCCGCCGGAAAGCAGGACGACCGCGCTCTTCACAGCTTGACGCCGAACTTCGGTGCTGCCCAGAACCATAAGGCGTAGAGCGCAAGCGTCCCTGCGACGTTGAGGCCGAGTGCGAGCCAGAAGGCCATGCCCGAGCGCAACATCGAAGGCAGGACGAGGAACATCGGAAGCGATGGAAGGAAGAACCAGAAGGTCCCTCCAACCAGTTCCGCCACCCGCTCCGGATCATGACTGTCACGCCACAACCAGATCACTGCGAGCAGCGAGGTCAACGGAAGCGAGGCAACCAGCCCGCCCCAACCCGGATAGCGCCGAGCAATCTCCGACACGGCGGCGACGATCATGCCAGAAATGGCAGCCTTGATGAGCAAATAGGGCACGGCGGGGGCCCTTAAGGCGTCAACCGCGACAAAAGAAGGGCCGCCGATCCTTTCGGAGTGGCGGCCCAGTTATCGGGCTTGCGCCCGATGGGAGGAAAGCGTGCCAAATCCGGCACGACCCCTCGGTACCGCAAGATGGTTAAACGGAGCCTTAATGGCGCTGGGGCGGAGCGCTTTTCGCGCAATCGCCGACGCGCCGCGCTTCCAGCACGTAGTTGAACGGCAACTGGTCGGAGATTCCCTGCGTTCGGATCGTCAGCGACCGCGGCGTAACCACCTCTACATCGCTCTCGCCGAAGCCTTTCGAGCCGCATCTGTAACTGATGCGCGTCTCGCTCGGCCCATCACTGATCACGCTCCGTGAGCAATTCTGCCCGCGATGCTCGTACTGGGCGAGTGCCAAAACGTCGGTGACGCACTGGCGAACGGGCACCTGCGTTCCAGGCGCCCCACTGATCTCCCACAAGCCGCCCGCCACCTTGGCCAGCGCAGTCGGCACTGCAGCTGCCGCAACGCCTGCAGGAACGGCAATCGCCAGCCCAAGAATCTTCCACCCCCGCATGCACGCCGTTTAGCACGAGCGGATTAACGCTGAAAAATGAATTGCTCGGAATTTGACTTTAATTCAGCTCGCCCGGCTCGATCGCGAAGCTCGAGGAGCAGAATGCGCAGTCGACGGTGATCTTCCCGTCGTCTCCAACCATCGCCTCGCGCTCGTCCGCTGGGAAGCGAGCGATGACCGACCGCACATAAGCAGGATCGCAGCGACAGCCGCGGCTGAGCTTGATCGCAGGGAGCGTTCGCAGCTCTTCCTCTTCATGGAACAGCCGCCAGATCAGGTCGTCGAGCGGAAGCTCGGGATCGGTGAGCTCTTCTGCTTTCACTGACCCGCCGAGGATCGCAACATGCGGCCAGTCGGGATGGTCGAGCCTCGTGTGCAGGCGCTCGCGCCCCTCCTCGCCTTCCGGTAAGTGCTGAAGCAGTAGACCGCCCGCGAACCAATGGTCGCTACGCCTCTCTGCGGCGAGCCGCACCAGGCTCGGGATTTGCTCAGACTGGGCAAAATAGCTCTGCGCCGCGTCGCCGAGATTCTTGCCCTCAAGCGGAACGATGCCCTGGTAGCGCTCGTCGGAAACCGGCTGGTCGAAGGTAATCGCCAGATAGCCTTTACCGAACAGCTCCTGCAGCGTCGGCTCGGCGCTTAACTTTTCCAGCCGCGCGGGATCGTGCCGCACATAGCCGCGAAGCTCTCCGCCCAGATAGTCGCACACCAGGAGGTCGATCGCACCGCCCTCGGTCTGCGCCTGCAGCGTGAGCTGCCCCTGCGGCTCCTTGAGCAGCGATCCGAGCAACGCCGTCAAAGTCAGCGCTTCGGCAAGCAGCTTCTCGATGACTGCCGGATACTGATGGCTGCCGAGTATTGCATCGACCACGGAACCAAGTCGCGCGATTCGTCCCCGCGCATTACGCGAAGGGATTGCAACGCCGAGCGCGACGTCGGAATTGAGCTCAACTGGAGGCATGATGGGAAGATAGGGTTGGGGCGCCGGAGCGACAACCTAGGAGCAAGAGAGGCGGCCGAGCCAGCCGCCCGACCCGGTCCCAGTCTCCGGCTATCAACGCTTCCTTCTTAGCCCGCGGGGCCCTGAGACTTCGCTGAGGAGGAGCGAGGTTCGTCCGTTGCACCTACGCCGCCGCCGCGGGCACCTCATATTCCGCCGCAGCGGCCGACAGCGTGTCCACGAACTCGCGGATGTGGCTCTCGTCGATCGTGAGCGGCGGAAGCACTCGCATGACGTTCTCGCCCGCCGCGACCGTCAGCAGACCCTTCGTTCGCAGATAGTTCACGAACGCCCGGCTGTCCGTCTTCAGCTTCACGCCGAGCATCAGGCCCACGCCCCGGACGCTGTCGAACAGATGATCGTGGTTGGGGATCATCTGCTCGAGCGCCGAGCGAAGCCGCTCGCCCTTTTGGCGAACCTCGCCGAGAAATTCCTCGTTGGCGACGACGTCGAAAACCGCCTGGCCTGCGGCCATGGCGAACGGATTGCCCCCGAAGGTCGAGCCATGTGTTCCGATGACCATGCCGGCTGCGGCCTTCTCGGTGGCGAGGCAGGCGCCCATCGGAAAGCCACCGCCAATCCCCTTGGCCGACGCCATGATATCCGGCGCTACGTTGTAATATTGATAGGCGTAGAGATAGCCCGTGCGCGCGACGCCGCACTGCACTT
>DASQYQ010000154.1:0-3991 GCA_035639115.1 Sphingomicrobium sp.
GCCAGAAGGGCATAAGGCTTCATCGATTTTCCTGGTTCGGTTGAGAATGAAGGACCGCCAACATTAGCCGCGCCCGTGCAGCGCTGCATCGAGCTTCGACTTCAGCGCCGGCCAGACCTGGTCCTCGGTCACATGGCCGAGATCGACCATGCTGCCGTTCATGAGGAAGGTCGGAGTGCCTTTGAAATCCGGATATCGGGTGTTGGCGTCGCTCGCCATCTGCACCAGCTGGTTGACGGAATTGACGTTGGACAAACACTGGGCGGTCCTTGCGACCGGAACTCCGTGGGCCGCGGCGAATTGCGGGAAGCCCGCGACTTTCGCGACCGCAACGAACTGCCGGTTGGGCGGAAGGTCCTGAATCGCCTTGAACTGATCCTGCGGAATAGCCTGGATCTTGCTTTCCCAATTCTCCTGGTCGGCAAAGATGGCGCGGGTCACCGGAAAGAAGCTCTTGCTGCCGTTGCAGCGAGCGACCAGCGAAGCGGCGACGTCGAACGAGTCGCGAACATAATTCCGGAATTCCCAGCTGACCTGGCCGCTCTTCACATAAGTGAGGAGCTGCGGGACTGCATTCTGGTCGAAGCGCCTGCAGTGCGGGCAGGTCATCGAGCCATATTCGACGAGCTTCACCTTGGCCTTCGGATTGCCCATCATGAAGCCGCCCGAAGGCATCGCATTGACGACGTCGGTCCAGTTTCCGCCCTTCGGCGGCTTCGCCATGCTAAGCTTGACCGGGGCGGTTGCCGCGCTGCTCTGCTTCGCATTGCACCCGGCGATCGCCACCAATGCGGCGGCACAGGCCAGGAAGATACTCGGCTTCATCAGATCACTCGGCTCCCTTGATGACGGGGATGGGCTTGCCGCTCTCGTCGAGAGAGGGAGGGCCGCTGCTAGCGCCAATTCGAGCCGCAAGCGACTCCAGACATGCGCGAAGCTCCGGATCCGCGATCTCTCGAAGGCCCTCGCCGAGCTCCTTTGGAACGGGCCTCAGGTCGGGACGCACGGGCCTCGCGGGAGGAACGGGCGGTTTGCCCTGCTTGAACACGATCCGGTTGATCGCGGAATAGCCGAAGAAGCGGTTGACCCGCTCGACGATCATCGGAGTCAGGTGCTGGATGAGCGGCGCATGCGCTCCATCCACAAGCAGGGTGAGGACTCCGCCGGCCTTCTTGCCCGTCGGGAAGCGGATCGATTCGGGCGAGGACGCCTTCGCGTAGCGCTCGCCGACGATCTCGCCCCAGCGGCTGACGATCGAGCCTTGGACAAAGCCGAAGCGCCGGAACGACTGGTCGCCGATGGCGCCGACCAGCTCGCCCGCCGAGCGCGGACGGCAGCTTCTCGGCGCTTCTTCTTTCTCCAGCTTTTTCTTCGACATGCCGATCAAGCATGCCATAGCGGAATGGTGACCGCCAATGCCGCAAGCCGCCTTATCCAACATTATGTGGATAACTTCAGGCAGCTTCCGTGGCGCTCTCCGCCGGGCGCGCCTGCGCCCGACCCCTATGTGGTTTGGCTGAGCGAAGTGATGCTTCAGCAGACGATGGTGGCGACCGTCGCTCCGCGCTTCGAGCGGTTTGTAGAGCGCTGGCCGACGGTCCGGGCGCTTGCCGCTGCACCTGACGAGGACATCCTCTCGGAATGGGCGGGGCTCGGCTATTATGCGCGGGCTCGTAACCTCATCGCCTGCGCCCGTGAAGTTGCAGCGCGCGGCGGCTTTCCGGCGACTGCCGGCGAGCTTCGCGAGCTGCCGGGGATCGGCGCCTATACTTCGTGCGCCATCGCAGCGATCGCATTCGGCGAGAAAGCGCCCGCAGTGGATACCAATGTCGAGCGGGTGATCTCGCGCCTGCGCGGCCGCAGGCGGGTTTCGCGTCTCGATATCGAGCAGGACCTGCTCGACATGATGGAAAGCGAGCCACCGGGCGACTTGGTGCAGGCGCTGATGGACCTCGGCGCGACCATTTGTCGACCGAAGCAGCCGAATTGCCGCCAATGCCCATTGAGGGCTCGCTGCGCCGCGGCCGCCAGCGGCGATCCGGAGAGCTTTCCCGAGCCACGCCCGCGCAAGGCTCGCCCACAGCGCTGCGGAGTCGCCTGGTGGATCGAGCGAGACGGACATGTCTGGCTCGTTCGCCGGCCCCCGAAGGGCCTGCTCGGCGGAATGGCGGCGCTCCCGGGCACGGAGTGGACGGATCCGCCGCAAAGCGCTCTCGATTGGCCCGAACGCGACGATCTCGGCGCTGTCCGGCACGTCTTCACCCATTTCTCGCTCGACCTGTTCGTTCGGCGGCGCTCCGAACCACTGGGCGAAGGTTGGTGGCAGCCACTCGATCGGCTGGCCGAGGCGGGACTGCCCACCCTCTATCGGAAGGCGGCTGCGCTCGCGCTCATGGAGGAGAAGCGTCGCGCTGCCTGAGGTTTTCTTTTCGGGGCCGGGACTTGACCGCGCCGACGTCCTTCGCGCGCTTCCCGACAAGATCGACGAGCTCGCCCATCGCGACGATGCGCGCGAGCTCGTCTGGCGCGACGGAATTCCCGCTATCGACGACAGCGGCAGGATCGAATGGCAGGAGACCGCCCAGCCGTTGCTGTTCCTCGGTCTCGAGGAGGGCTCGCCGCGCTTTTCGGCTCTTCATGAGCCGGCGCAAATGGCGTTCAGCGTCCTTCCGCTCATCGCCGGTCTGGACGCGGCCGATGCACCGATTTTCGCTGCGGCACTCAGCCTTGGCCGCTGGCATAACCGCCATCGCTTCTGCGCCAATTGCGGGCATCTGAGCGAGATCGTCCGCGGCGGCTGGTCGCGCCGCTGTTCCAATTGCTCCGCCGAGCATTTCCCGCGCGTCGATCCAGTCGCGATCATGCTCGTCGAGCATGACGACAAGCTCCTGCTCGGCCGCCAGCCGCATTATCCGTCGGGACGTTATTCCGCGCTCGCCGGCTTCGTCGAGGTCGGAGAGTCGATCGAGGACGCAGTCGCGCGCGAGGTGAAGGAAGAAGCCGGAATCGACATTCGCAATGTCCGCTACGTCGCCAGCCAGCCCTGGCCATTCCCATCCTCGCTCATGATCGGCTGCACCGCCGAGGCGATCGACCACCATCTCACCATCGACACGAGCGAGCTCGAAGACGCGCGATGGTTCACTCGCGACGAGGTTGAGCGAGGCATCGCGGGCGATGAAGGAGCGACCTTCCAGCCGCCGCCGCGAACCGCCATTGCCCGCACCTTGCTCGAAGAGTGGCTCGGTGCTTGAAGCGGCGCGAAGTCGCACTTAAGAGGCGGCTCAAGGCTTCTTCCTCCGCCTCAGGACAATCAGGGAAACACATGGACGATCGCTTCAACACAATCGCCGGCTGGGTGCTGTTCGCGGGTATCGTCGCGCTCGGCTCGTCGATCGTTGCCGGCGAATATTTCCACAGCGAGCGTCCGGAGAAGATGGGCTATCCGATCGCCGGCGTTCAGGAAGAAGGCGAGGGGGCTGCGGCACCCGAGCAGCCGATCGAAGTCTATCTCGCAAAGGCGGACGTGACGCACGGCCAGCAGGTCTTCAACAAGTGCATGGCCTGCCACAATGCCGACAAGGGCGGCGCGAACCAGCTGGGGCCGAACCTGTGGGACGTGCTCGGCGAGCCGATCGGGCAGGGCAAGGGCTTCGCTTTCTCCGACGCGCTGTCGAAGAAGGGCGGCACCTGGAACTGGGACACGCTCAGCGTATGGCTGACCAGCCCGAAGACCTTCGCCCCAGGCACCAAGATGACCTTCGCGGGGCTCAGCAATCCGCAGGACCGCGCCGATGTCGAAGCGTTCCTCAACAGCCACAGCGATTCGCCTGAAGCGCTGCCCAAGGCTCCCGCTGCGGCTCCCGCCGCCGCCGGCGCGGCCGCTGGGGCAGGCCCGAACAACGGACCTCAAAAGGCTTCGAAGGAGCCGGTGTTGAACACCGCCGCCGCCGAAGCCAGCAAGAAGAACTCGAGCGGTCCGGCGGCACCC
>DASQYQ010000155.1:0-2919 GCA_035639115.1 Sphingomicrobium sp.
TGCACTGTTAGCCTGCGCCGAGAGCCGCCTTCTCAGATCGGCGTATTTGGTCGAGTGTGATCCGATCTTTGGGGTCGGGAGGGCGAGAAGTGTCCACAAAGCCGGTTATGGGCACGACGGCGATGGGGCGGCGGCATAAACGTTGGCCGGAGGCGCTGAAGCGGGAGATTGTCGCGGCATCACTTGCGCCGGGGGCGTCGGTCTCAATCGTAGCCCGGCAATACGACGTGAACGCGAACCAGGTTTTCAGTTGGCGAAAGCGCTATCGAGAAGACGCCTGTGCGCCATCGAACTCGACAGTCCCTCAACTGGTTCCGGTGGTGATTACAGCGGAGCAGGATGCGGCCGCCGCCCAGCCGCCGGTCGTCACGGAGAAGATCGAGATCGATGTCAGCGGCAAATACCGGATCCGCGTCGCCTGCGGCTTTGATGGTCAAGCGCTGCGGCGTGTGCTCGACGTGTTGGAGCGGCGATGATTCCCGTCTCCTCTGGCGTACGGGTCTGGCTTGCGGTCGGACGAACCGATATGCGGCGCGGCATGAACGGCCTGGCTCTGCAAGTGCAGGAGGCCCTGCAGCGCGATCCTCATGCGGGCGATCTTTACGTCTTCAGAGGTGCCAGCGGTAACCTGATCAAGATTCTTTGGCACGACGGCCTTGGCATGTCGCTGTATGCCAAGCGGCTGGAGAAGGGCCGGTTCATCTGGCCATTGCCGGCCGACGGGGTGATCGGAATCTCGGCGTCGCAGCTCGCCTACATGCTCGACGGAATCGATTGGCGGAACCCGGTCCATACTTTCCGACCGGAGCGTGCAGGATAATTGCGGATGCTCCATTTTTTAGGAGTCACCGGTCAAGATTCATGATTCTATCGTCGCATGGATTCGCGGCTTGGCGCACTTCCAGACGACGTCGAAACACTGAAGGCGGCCCTTGTCGCCGAAGCGGCCCGCGCGGCGCACGCCGAAGCGGAACTCGCGGTGGCCAGAGCCAAAACCGCCGATGATCAAGCCCTGATCGCTCATCAACAACTGCGGATCGAGAAACTGACGCGCCAGCTCTACGGGCCGCGGTCAGAGCGCAGGTCACGGATTCTCGACCAGATCGAGTTGCAGTTCGAGGAGTTGGAGAGTTCCGCCACCGAGGACGAGATCGCCGCCGAGATGGCGGTGGCCAAGACCACGACGGTGGCGGCGTTTACCCGCAAGCGCCCCGCCCGCAAGCCGTTCCCGGAGCACCTGCCGCGCGAGCGGGTGATCGTACCGGGACCGACAACGTGCCTTTGCTGCGGTGGGGGCCGGCTGCGCAAGCTGGGCGAGACCGTCACTGAGACGCTGGAATCGATTCCACGCCAATGGAAGGTCATCCAGCATGTTCGCGAGAAGTTCACTTGCCGAGACTGCGAAAAGATCAGCCAGGCGCCGGCGCCGTTCCACGTGATCGCCAGGGGCTGGGCCGGCCCCAGCCTGCTGGCGATGATCCTGTTCGAGAAGTTTGGGCAGCATCAGCCGCTCAACCGCCAAGCCGAACGTTACGCCAAGGAAGGCGTGCCGCTCAGCCTGTCGACCTTAGCCGACCAGGTGGGGGCGGGCTGCGCCGTGCTCGAACCGATCCTCAGGCGCATTGAGGCGCATGTCTTCGCGGCCGAACGATTGCATGGCGATGACACCACCGTGCCGGTTCTGGCCAAAGGCAAGACCGACACCGGGCGATGTTGGGTCTATGTGCGCGACGATCTCCCATTCGGCGGCACCGCGCCGCCGGCGGCGATGTTCTATTACTCGCGCGATCGAGGAGGCGAGCATCCGCAGGCGCATCTCGCCAACTACGCCGGGATCTTCCAGGCTGACGCTTACAGTGGTTACAACAAGCTCTACGAGCCCGATCGCAAACCAGGACTGGTTCTCGAAGCGGCCTGCTGGGTCCATGCCCGCCGCCCGTTCTTCGTCATGGCGGATCTGGCCGAGAATGCCCGCCGCAAGGCGCAAGGCCAAACGCCGGCAGCAATCTCGCCGCTGGCCCTGGAGGCGGTCCGGCGCATCGATGCCCTGTTCGAGATCGAACGCTCGATCAATGGACGCAGTGCCGCGCAACGCCGAGCTGTCCGCCAAGAGTTCAGCGCGCCATTGGTCGCCGATCTGGAAAGCTGGATGCGCGCGCAACGCGCCAAGCTCTCGCGCAGCAATGACGTCGCCAAAGCCATGGAGTACATGCTCAAACGCTGGCCCGCGTTCACGCGCTTCCTCGATGATGGGCGTATCTGCGTGTCGAACAATGCCGCCGAAAGAGCGCTGCGTGGCATCGCCTTAGGCCGTAAGTCGTGGTTATTCGCCGGCTCCGATCGCGGCGGACAGCGAGCCGCTGCCATGTACAGCATCATCGTCACGGCCAAAATGAACGACGTCGATCCGCAAGCGTGGCTGGCCGACGTCCTCGCCCGCATCGCTGAGCACCCGTTCCACAGGCTCAACGAACTGCTGCCGTGGAACTGGCGACCTCTTCAACCGCGTGCTGATCTGGCCGCCTGACCTTGGCTGCCAGCACAGCGGTCTTTACCATCACCTACGTCGCCGAAATGCTTGGCGAGGATGAGGACTGGCTGTGGGAACTCTCAATCGACATGTTCCCGGAAGATGGCTGTCTGCGGGTCTATGGTGTCGGTGAGGACGGTGTACCCGCCTTCACCGAGTACGGCATCGAGTGCTTGAAGCAAATTATCGCCGATGAGAGGGCCGTCGGAAGGGCGCCGCCCCGATCCAGTCCACGGAATAGCAGCCCTGCGCGGTTCACCGCATGCTGACGATGAACGGGAGGAATGGCGTCTGCTGCCCATCGGATGAGCAACCGCCGGATAGGACGAAGGCACGTTCCTTGCCGATACGTTGGCGGAATTCATGCACCAGCCGAGATTTGCCCATAC
>DASQYQ010000156.1:0-6402 GCA_035639115.1 Sphingomicrobium sp.
TCTTCGCTTATCCCGAGGTCGAGAGCCCGCTCCAGCAGCAGCGCAAGCGCCTCCAGCCGGTTCATCCGTTCGTAGATCAGGCCGAGCTCTTCGATGGCTTCGATATTGCCCCCAACCAGTGAGAGCGCTCGTTCATAAGCCGCCTGCGCCTGCTCGAATTCATTCATCCTGAGCAGGCTGCGACCGAGATTTATCCATGACCTCGAATCCGTCCCGGTCGCCGACGCGATGTTCCTCCAAGCCTCGACTTCCGCAGCCGCATTGCCCGTTGCAGCGGCGGCTTCAGCGCGCGCGTGCCACAGCGAGAGAGCTGCCCGGCTCGTCGCCGACGGCTTCGCCATCGCGAGGACCTCTTCGGAATGACCGGAGTCGATGAGGGCGCGAACGAGGATGACGGCAAACCCCGGATTCGCAGGTTCTTGAGCGACGGCTGCACGCAAAAATGGCACCCCGGCAGCTGCATCGCCGCCCCGGCAATGAACCAAACCCAACAGATGTTGCCATTGAGCGGTCGCGTGAGCTGCCACCCCCTCTTCGGCGAGCTTCCGCGCGCGCTCGAGATCGCCACGATTCAATGCCGCAACGGCCTCGGCTAAGCGATCTTCCCGCTCCACTTGGCTACTCATGCTCCAACATCATTTCGCGCAGAATAGCGGCGTCACGCGAGCGATATAGCTCGCTTCTCATTTCTTGAACGGCGGCTATCCTGCACGGGTGACGCAGGCGCATCCGGCAGAAGGGCCCTTCGACGTCGCCGACGCAGTCCGGCTGCTCCGGGGCGGCGCCGACGAGGCGCTGCACGCCATTTCGCTCATCGACTCGGCGGCCGGGCGGAATGACGCCGCCGCCCTCGAACGCAGGGCCCTGCTCGAGGCCGTTGGCTGCGGCAGGCCCCCGAGTTGGGATCGCGCGCTCGACACTCTGCTGGAAGCTGCCGAGCGCGGCTCCGACTTGGCCCAGGATCAATTGCGAATCCTCGGGCGCGCCGATTGGGAGTGTCGGGATTGGCGGGCCGTTCGATCCGCCGTTTCGATTGAGGAGCTCGTACGCGCGCCGGAAAAGCTTGCCATTTCCGAAACACCCAGGCTCCGAGTCCTCAAAGGATTCGCGACCCCAGCGGAATCATCCTGGCTCGTGGAACGAGCGCGCAACCGCCTTCGCCCCGCGACCGTCGTGACCCGCTCGGGCTCGCAGACGGTCGAAGGCGGGCGAACGAACAGAGCGATCGAATTCCAGATCGCCGATATGGATCTGGTGATCGAAATCGTCCGCGCTCGAATCAGCGCGGCTGCGCGCCTGCCGCTTCCACTCTTCGAAACCAGCCAGGTGCTCCATTATGCGCCGGGACAGGAATTCACGGCGCACCATGATTATTTCGACCCGGACAACTCGGGTCACGCCGAGGAGCTGCAGAGGGGCCAGCGGATCGCGACCTTCCTCATCTATCTGAACGACTCATACACGCTCGGCGAAACTGCGTTTCCGCGGGCTCAGCTCAGCTTCCGAGGCAACGTCGGGGACGCCCTGTTCATCACGAATGTGGAGCGCAGCGGCCGCCCCGATCCGATGACCCTGCACGCTGGCACGCCACCGGGTTCGGGTGAGAAATGGATATTCTCGCAGTGGATCCGCGATAAGCCTCCGACCGCTTAAGCCCCACTATCCCAGATCCCACCCGCGAGGCGCTTCGCTGAACCATTTGTGCTAGAAACACGCACTTAGACGGAAAGGAGAGTCATATGGCCTTTTCGCGTCTCGCGGTCCTTGCCGTCCTTGCCCCGCTCCTCGCCTCGCATGCAGCCGGCCAACCCACGCAGCCCGCGCAGCCCGCGCAGCTCACCATCCAGCTGGCGAACTTCAGCATCGCTCCGAAGCCGATCCAGCTCGCGGCGGGCAAGGCGGTCACGCTCACCTTCGAGAACCGCGCCGGAGGCGGCCACGACTTCACTGCGAAGGAGTTCTTCGCCGCCTCGACCATCACCGCTGGAGCAGCGCCGGGGGGGAAGATCGAGCTCGCCGCTCACGAAACCAAGAGCATTACCCTCGTCCCGCGCGCCGGCACCTACGGCGCCCACTGCAGCCACTTCCTCCACGCATCGATGGGAATGACCGACCAGATCATCGTCGGGTAGCGCCGGGATCAAGCGGCTCGAGATTCGGAGGTTGGCAAGACTTCATTTGAACGTGAGCGGAGAATTGGGGCTTTTTAGTTCGGGCATCATCTGTAAAGGCTCCGCAGATGTTCGTGGCTGCGAAAGCTAGTCGGTTCGCTGCTCCGTTTGCCGCGTTCCAGCCGTTCAAGAGCCTGGGATTAATTGCGGCCTACCAAATGCTTCGGGCGGTGCCCGGAACGCGCGAGTTCAGGCGTGGGCTGCGAGACTCGGCATGGCTTTCGGAGGCCGATGCGACGGTTGTCTCGTTCCCCAAGTCGGGTCGAACCTATGTGCGCGCAATGCTGGCTCGCTTGTACCAGCGGCGGTTCGGCATCGATGAGCGAGCGCTTCTCGAGTTTCCGTTGTTGAGACGAGGGCCCGAGGCCGCGCCGCGCCTCTTCTTCACTCACGCAGGGGACGCGATGCGGCGTCCGGATGAAATCTCCATCGACCCGTCTGACTATGCCCATACGAGGCTGGTCCTTCTGGCGCGGCATCCGGGCGATATTGCGATTTCCCGCTACCATCACTTGCAGCACCGAAGCTCGAACCGCGCCCGAAAGCAACTGGCCGAGCAGCCGCTCGAGGCCTTCATTTGGACGGAGCAAGGCGGCATTCCTTCAATCGTTCATTTCCTGAACCAATTTGCGCGAATTCCTGGAATAATGATCATCGAATATGAGAGCTTTCTCCTTGACCCGGCAAAGGCGTTAACCAAACTGGCGAGTGGAATCGGGCTCGACGTAACCAGAGAGGATATCGACGACGCAGTCGAGTTCGCGCTGCTCTCAAATCTTCGGAAGCTGGAGCGTGAGGGCTATTTCACGTCCTCGCGACTGCGCCGACATCGCAAGGACGACGACAAGTCGGGCAAGGTCCGCAACGGATCTTCGGGAAGTTACCGTACCGACCTTAGTCCCGGAGAAGCTGGACTGGTCGAATCCTATCTGCACGAACATCTCGACGCCCGCTTCCATTGGCCGAACTAGCGTCATCTTCCAACTTCCTAACGGCTCGATGGAGCTACGGGATAATGCTTATGGTGGCGCAAGTGGTGAATGATCACTGTCCATCGTGCGTCCTCTGTCGGGCGTAACTTGAACGGGAATGCACTGGACACGGGTCTTGGTCGCCAATTCTCGCCAAAAGTCGCTTGCTTACCTGATGATCGCAATGGCGATTGGACAGGTATTGCTTGCGATCGCTTTCTCCTGGCTCGCCTGCGCCTCTGCCCCGGAGCATTGGGAAAACTACCGGGCCAGGGTCGAGATGCCCCTCTGGTTCGCTATACTGCCCACCGCGACTGCCTTGGGGGTAAGCGTCCATTTGTGGTTCTTCCGGCATGTGGACGGCAAATGTCCGTGGGCCAATCTGGGCTGGCTCGTCCTCGCGGTGAATATCGTCGCGCTCATGCTGTTCATACAAATGACCAGGTGAACGGCTCGGCGTGGAGCTTGCCTCGAGCTTAATCCACGCCTTCCCCGAAATTACATGAAACAGCGATAGCAACAGCGAGCGCGCGTTCGCGCGCAGCACACGTTGCTAGCCTCTCAAGCCGCCCCTCGCTTGACGAGCTTCACAGGCGACGCTTCGCTCACCTGCCGCTCTGTCCGGCCCACAAAGATACTGCTGTCGAAACAGCTAAGGCCGCAAACAGCGAGCTTCTCCTGCGGTCCCCGAGATCACACTATTGCGCAGGAATCCCTTGATTGAGAGTCGGAACCAGTTTCAGCGCCCGCTGCTGCTGTTCCTTGCTGAGTATTTTGAGCTCCAGAACGGTGAAACTGTCCATCCTGGACGCCAAGGCGACGTATCCGCCCTCCGCGCTCAGCCACTCCGCACCCGTGAAGGCTTGGTGAAAACTGCTTATGGAAGGGCCGTTCAAGCGCGACCCAAGAAACTCCATCGCCGGGCCGATCTTGAGCGATTGGGTCAAAAGTCCGCACACCTTCGGGGTCGTCAGCGGGCTCGGATCGAAGTTCATGGTGAAAAGATAGGTCGGGGTGGTGGCGTTGAGGCGCCAGACATTCCCGGAGACCGGCGTTCCAAACCGCCGCCGCAGGGCTGGTGGGAGATTCTCGAGGGTGACGGGCGTCTCCTCCCCCCGAGGGAGACTCATCGCGCCGTCGAAGCAGGCAGACATGAAAATCTCCTGCAATTGCTCCGGGAGCAGCGGCGCACCGGCCACTCCAACAGGATTATCGCCGCCAGTCGGAGTGGACGGTGATGGCGCGGCGCGCGCGGGAGCGCAAACAACGGCAGTCGAAATGCAGGCGGCACCGCCAGCCAGCAAAGAGTAGATAAAACGCATTACGGCCCCCAAAGCGAACGCACTTCCATGCCCAACAAGGATATCCGAACTGCTAACCTGCCTTAAGTCAGCTTTCCACCCATTCGTGCGTGGAGGGGTTCATTCGTCGCGCTGTGCTCATAAGCCAGCTTAGGGAGGACCTGGCCTCGTTTGATTGGCGCAGCCGAGACTGATCTCCTAGCCCGCCGTGCAGCAGTCCTGTTGGCATTCACTTAATTCGGTAATTTCCGGATGACTGTTGAAAGTCAGATCGAAAGGGCACCTCTTATGGATAAAGCCGCCGACGGCGCTAATGTGCGCTTCCCGCCTCCACTTATTTATGTTGCAGGCCTGGCGCTCGGCGTCGCTGCCGACCGCGTTCTGAATGTTCCGAGCTTGGGCCTTTCGCTCGCAACCCGCATCGTCGCTGGGCTCGTGTTAGACGTTGCCGGGTTTCTCGTGATGTTCGCAGGCGCAGGGCTATTCCTGCGGCGGCGGACGGCCATCCTGCCCTTCAAGCCGGCGAGTGCCTTGGTTACCTCGGGCATCCTCGGTTGGACCCGCAACCCCATGTATCTGGGGATGGCGGTTTTCTACATCGGCCTTGCGGTGATCCTGAACAGTTTGGTCGCGCTGGTGGTGCTCCCACTGGTACTCGCGATCGTGCAGACGCAGGTCATCGCTCGCGAAGAGGCGTATCTCGAACGTGCTTTCGGCAATGAGTATGTAGCCTACCGCACCCGCGTTAGACGCTGGCTTTAGCGCTTCGTCAGCGTCGCCTGCCCGCCCATTGCAGTCATGAGCCCTTCTGTTACGCTTGCGTAACCGCTGGGGCTTTCCGAATGCATTTTCACCTGCCCAAGCCGCTGCACGGCTGGCGCGAGTTCGCCGGCGAGGTCGGAATCATCGTGCTCGGCGTGCTCATCGCGCTCAGCGCGGAGCAGCTGGTCGAGTGGCTCCATTGGCGCAATCAAGTCGCAGACGCGCGGCGAGCGCTCGACGGCGAAGTCTCTTACAATGTGGGAGCGATCGCAAAGCGCCAACAGGAAGGACCATGTATCGATCGCCGACTTCAGGAAATTCGTGCCTTGCTCACCGGCGGCACCTCACGGGTTTCGGAGCCACGGGCTTCGCTCGGTCAGCCGCAACTTTGGCGCCCGCGAACGAACGTCTGGCAAGCGGCAATGGCCGGTCAGGTCGCCGGCCACATGCCGCTGGCGACCCGTGTGGCTTACGCGGGACTTTACGACGGCTTCCAATGGTATGCGCAGAAGGCGGCGGACGAGACTGACGCCTGGAGCGTACTGGCCGAGCTCGATGATCCGGGCGCTCTAAGCGCGGAGGATCTTGCCGCCGTAAGGCAGGCGCGGTCCCGAGCCCAGGTCGCCGCCGACAAGATGAACGCCAACCTCCCCAAGTTCGTCGCCTCTGCCAAAGCGCTCGGCGTCACGCCGGCGCCGATCGAGGAGACGACGCTTACTGCGAACGAACTAAGGGCGTTGTGCAGGCCGCTTCGCTAGCGCCCTTAAGGACGCGCCGCGACGGAGCTCAGACCATATGTTCGGTGTGGCCGTAGACGATGATCGTCATGTAGCCTTCGTGCTCGGCCTTCGCGCCGGTACCCATGCTTGCCTGGAAGCGTTCGGCCTGGGCGTCGTCGCAGCTATATTCGGGCTGCATTTCGCCCGAGGTCGCGACGACCTTGCATCCCTTGACCGAGCCCTTGGCGTCGATCGCAAGCGCCATCATCTGGCCGCCGAGCAACGTGTCGCCGCTCTGCAGGTCCGGCTTTGCGGGCGGGTTGCCTGGATCGAACCGGCGCTCGAACGTGATTCGGGTGACCTCGCCCTTGGAATCCGAAGCCTTGCTCATCGCGGCGGCCTGGCCCGATGCAATGTCGCAGTCGGACGAATCCGTCGGCTTGAGGCTGGTCTGGTAGAGGCACGATGCCGGCTTGCC
>DASQYQ010000157.1:0-7335 GCA_035639115.1 Sphingomicrobium sp.
CGAAGGCAAAATTGACCGGCCGCGGGTCGTCGGGAGTCGGCGCCGTCCGAGTGCGGCCGATTCGGCTGCCGTTCCCCTGCGCATCGGTGAACCGGTACCAGTAGGTTCGCGACGGCTTGAGTCCACCGACGAGGACTCGAGTCGTCCAGTCCGATTCCGCGGACACCGGCGCCGAGGTGCGCGCAATCACTCGGCGGAAGGCTTCGTCTTCCGCCACTTCGGCGGTGAGGAGCTGCTTGCCGCCTTGCTCGAACGGGCGCCTCGTCCACAGGATGACGCTGTTGAAGTCCGGATCGCCCGAGGCGACTCCCTGCGGGTAGATCTCGCGGCGCTCGGTCCAGTTGGAGCGCGACTCAGCGGCTTTGCCGGTCCACGCGAGCGACGCGCCGAGCGCCGCCGCAAGCTGGACGAAATCGCGGCGGCTGAGCGTCATACTACCCCTTGGTCAGTCTCTCCGCATGCCAGCGCAAATGGTCGGCCATGAACGTCGAGATGAAATAATAACTGTGGTCGTACCCCTCCTGCCGCCGAAGCGTCAGCGCGATTCCGGCCGCCGCGCATGCTCGCTCGAGGAGCTCGGGCCGCAATTCCTTTTCGATGAACGGGTCGGCGGTACCGACATCCACCAGGATTTCATCGACGCGCGCGCCATCCTCGACCAGGGCGACGGAATCGTGCTTGCGCCAACGCGAGCGATCGTCGCCGAGATAGCCGGTCAGCGCCTTCTCGCCCCACGGCACCTTCGACGGCGCAACGATCGGCGCGAACGCCGAGACGCTTCGGAAGCGTCCGCGATGGTTGAGCGCGACCGTGAGGGCGCCGTGGCCGCCCATCGAATGGCCGGTGATTCCCTGCCGGTCCATGTCCGCCGGAAACTCCGCCGAGACGAGCCCCGGAAGCTCCTCGGTCAGGTAAGTCCACATTCGGAAGTTCGCGGACCAGGGGTCCTTCGTCGCATCGACATAGAAGCCCGCGCCCTTGCCGAAGTCATAGTCTTCGACGTCGGGGACGGAATCGCCGCGCGGGCTCGTGTCAGGCGCCACGAAGATCAGGCCGAGCTCCGCGCAGGCGGCGCGATACTCGCCTTTCTCAGTGACGTTGGAGTGCGTGCAGGTGAGGCCCGACAGGTACCATAGGACGGGCAGCTTGCCGCGCTTCTCAGCCTGGGGCGGAAGGAAGATCGAGAAGGTCATGTGCGTGCCCGTGGCAGCGGACGCATGCTTCACGACGAACTGCCGGCCGCCGTGGGACTTGTTTTCCGAAACGATCTCGACAGTCATTTGGGGCGGTACAAAGCGCACAGCTTGTTGCCGTCAGGGTCTCGGACATAGGCGAGGTGCACCGGTCCAACGCTCGCGTTCCGAAGCCCCGGCGGATCCTCGCACGACGCGCCGCCGTTGGCGACCGCGACATCGTGGAACTGCTGTACCTGCTCAGGCGAATCGCACTGGAACCCGATGGTGCCTCCGTTTGCAGCAGTTGCAGGTTCGCCGTTGATCGGCTCCGTGACGCAGAAGGTCCCGCCGTCGTGCCGATAGAAAAGACGCGAGTGGCCCGATGAAGCGACATTATGGATCGGCTCGCCCTCGAAGCCGAGCGTGCCGAGCAGCTTGTTGTAAAAGGATTTCGCTTTCTCGAGATCGCTCGTGCCTACCATGACGTGACTGAACATCGACCTGCCTCCCTTTAATAGATCACCACCGACCGGATGCTCTCTCCCGAGTGCATCAAGTCGAAGCCCTTATTGATGTCATCGAGCCCGAGCACGTGGGTGATCATCGGGTCGATCGCAATCTTCCCGTCCATGTACCAGTCGACGATTTTCGGGACGTCGGTGCGGCCCTTCGCTCCGCCGAACGCAGTGCCGCGCCAGTTCCGGCCGGTCACCAGCTGGAACGGGCGCGTCGCGATCTCCTTGCCCGCCTCCGCGACGCCGATGATTATGCTGGTGCCCCAGCCGCGGTGACAGCATTCGAGCGCGGTGCGCATGACTTCGGTGTTGCCGGTCGCGTCGAACGTATAGTCAGCGCCGCCGTCGGTGATCTTCAGCACTTCGTCGATGATTGCCTGGCGGTCCTTGTTCCGGCCGTCGATGAAGTCGGTCATGCCGAACCTTCGGCCCCACTCCTCGCGATCCGGGTTGATGTCGACTCCGACGATTTTGTTCGCCCCGACCAGCTTCGCGCCCTGAATGACGTTGAGTCCGATTCCGCCGAGCCCGAACACGACGACGTTCGCGCCGGGCTCGACCTTGGCGGTTTTCACGACAGCGCCGACGCCGGTCGTGACCCCGCAACCGATGTAGCAGCTGGTCTTGAAAGGCGCGTCCTCTCGGATCTTCGCGACCGCGATCTCGGGCAGCACGGTGAAGTTCGAGAAGGTGGAGCAGCCCATATAGTGGAAGATCGTCTCGCCCTTGTAGCTGAAGCGGCTGGTCCCGTCGGGCATCAGCCCCTTGCCCTGAGTGGCGCGGATCGCGGTGCAGAGGTTAGTCTTGCCGCTGAGACACGACTTACACTGGCGGCACTCGGGCGTGTACAGCGGGATGACGTGGTCGCCCGGCTTCACGCTGGTGACTCCCGGACCGACGTCGCGGACTACCCCCGCCCCCTCGTGGCCGAGTATCGAAGGGAAGATCCCTTCGCTATCGAACCCGTCGAGCGTGTAGGCGTCGGTGTGGCAGATGCCCGTGGCCATGATCTCGACGAGGACTTCGCCCTGCTGGGGTCCTTCGAGGTCGACCTCGACGATCTCGAGCGGCTTCTTGGCCTCGAAGGCGACGGCGGCGCGGGTCTTCATTCTGATTCTCCATTGAGGAATTTGCGGATCCAGCGGCCGACGGCATGATTGTCGTTCGGAGCGTCGAGCGAGGCGAGCGCCGCTTGCGGATCGTTCACTCGGTCGAAGCGCTTCTCGATCAGCGCCTTGGCATAGCCGACCGAGAATTCAGGGTGGAACTGGAAAGAGATCGCCGGCCGGTCGGTCCAGGCCAGAGCGGCGAACGGGGTGAAGCCAGACCTTGCGACCACATTCGTGTTCGGCGGCTGGCGAACCACCTGGTCCTGGTGCGAGGCGGGGATGGCGATCTGGCGCTCGCCATTGGTCCAGCGCTGCGGATGCACGACTTCATAGCGATGCAGACCTGCGCCCCAGCCCTTGGGCGACTTGATGACCTCGCCCCCGAGCGCTTGTGCCATCACTTGGTGTCCGAAGCAGACTCCGACCATCATGGCGTCGTCGGCGCCCCGGATGAACTCCTGAAGGGGCTCGATCCAAGGCAGCGGGTCGTAGACTCCAGCCGGCGATCCGGTCACCAGGTAAGCCTGATGGGTGGCCGGTTCCGGAAGGTCGCCAGTCTGAACGTCGAATGTCTCGATCTCGAAGCCCGGGCCGAGCAATTGAGCGAACATGTCGGGGTAGGAGCCGAACTTGCCGGCAAGCGGCTCCGGCGGGACGCCGGTCTCCAGAATCGCAAGCTTCATTTCGGCGCCTTGCCACCTCATTGGCGTTGCGCCAAGACGAAGCGATGGGGAGCAGGCTCGAAGGACGCCATGCGCTGATCACCGGCGGCGGGACCGGGATCGGAGCAGCGGCTGCTCAGCACCTGGATGAAGCGGGCGCAAAGCTCTCTCTGCTCGGCCGGAGGCTGGAGCCGATCCAGGCGGTCGCGGAGGGCTTGGGGGGAATCGCGATCCAGTGCGACGTGACCGATCCTGAGCGCGTCCGCCGAGCCTTCGACGAAGCGCGCTCGGCGAACGGCCCGATCGACTGTCTGGTCGTCAATGCCGGCATCGCCGAGAGCGCACCCTTCCACAAGATGACCCGCGAGAGCTGGGACCGGATCATCGCGACCAACCTGACCGCAGCGTTCGACTGCGCTCGGGCAGCGATCGGCGACCTGTTGAAAAGCGACAATGGAAGGCTGGTGTTCGTCGCTTCCGTCGCCTCGCTTCGTGGCGTTCCCTATGCCGCGCATTACGCGGCGTCGAAGCACGGCCTGCTCGGCCTGATGCGGAGCCTGGCCGCCGAATATGCGAAGACGAATTTGACGGTGAACGCGGTCTGCCCCGGCTATGTCGATACGCCGATGACCGACCAGTCGGTTGCAAGGGTGTCGGAGATCACCGGGCGGAGCTCGGATGATTCGCGAAGCATCATCACCGCCATGAATGCGAGCGGGCGGCTGGTCGATCCGCAAGCAATCGGCAATGTGATTGCGATGCTCTGCCTTCCGCTCAGCCGCGACATCAACGGAGCGGCGATCACCATCGATGGAGGAACGGCGGCATGAGTTTCGATCCGGCAGCGTTTCAGCCGAGGCACTTTCTGTGGAAGTTCGAAAATGCCGTCGCCACGATCACTCTCAACCGGCCCGAGAGGAAGAACCCGCTCACCTTCGACAGCTACGAGGAGCTTCGCTCCACCTTCTACAATCTCGATCATGATTACCGGGTAAAGGCCGTCGTGATCCGCGGTGCCGGCGGGAATTTCTGCTCAGGCGGCGACGTGAACGAGATCATCGGTCCACTGACCAGGATGAACAGCCAGGGCCTGCTGCGTTTCACCCGTATGACCGGTGACCTGGTGCGGGCGATGCGGCACTGTCCGCAGCCCATCATCGCCGCGGTCGAAGGCGTGTGCGCGGGCGCTGGCGCGATCATGGCGATGGCGAGCGACATCCGCTTCGGCCAGCCGGGCTGCAGGACTGCGTTCCTGTTCAGCCGAGTCGGCCTGTCCGGAGCCGACATGGGTGCTTGCGCGATCCTGCCGCGGATCATCGGCCACGGCCGCGCCGCCGAGCTGCTCTTCACGGGCCGCGACATGACGAGTGAGGAGGGGCTCGCCTGGGGTTTCTACAACCGGGTTGTCGAAGACGTGATGGCCGAGGCTTATGCGCTCGCGGATCAGCTTGCGAAGGGCCCGACGATCGCTCACTGCATCACCAAGCGGCAGCTCGACGCCGAGTGGAACATGGCCGTCGACCAGGCGCTCGAGGCTGAAGCTCGCGCCCAGGCCCGGTGCATGGAGACCAAGGACTTCAAGCGCGCCTACGAAGCCTTTTCGAACAAGCGCAAGCCGGAGTTCCAAGGCGACTGATGCCCGACCGCTCGTTCCTATCCTGGCCCTTCTTCGAGGCGCGCCATCGCGAGCTTGCCGATGAACTGCAGACATGGTGCTCCGACAATTGCTCGAGCCGGTTCGCCGACGACCTCGACAGCGAATGCCGGATGCTTGTGCGCGAGCTTGGAGCCGCTGGATTTCTGAAGCTCGCCGTTGCTCGCGGCGACTCTCGGCCGGACGTCCGAAGCCTCGCGATCGCGCGCGAGACTCTCGCCTACCATTCGCCCCTGGCCGACTTTGCCTTCGCGATGCAGGGTCTCGGCTCGGGCGCGATCTCGCTCTTCGGAACCGTCGAGCAGAAGCGCGAGTGGCTTCCCAAGGTCGCGAGCGGGAGTGCCATCGCCGCCTTCGCAATGACCGAGCCTCAGTGCGGCTCGGACGCCGCAAACATGCAGACCTCGGCGATGCGCGACGGCAATGAGTGGGTTCTGGTCGGCGAGAAGACCTTGATCTCGAACGGGGGGATCGCTGACTTCTATTTGACGTTCGCTCGGACCGGGGAAGGAGAAGGGTCGCGCGGCCTCTCCGCGTTCATCGTTCCCGCAGACCTGGTCACCGTGGCGGAGCGGATCGACGTCATCGCGCCTCATCCGCTCGCTCGTCTCACCTACGACAATGTCCGAATCCCCGCCGATGCGATCGTCGGAGAGGGCGGAGAGGGCTTCCGAATCGGCATGGAGACGCTCAACCTCTTCCGCGTCACGGTCGGCGCTTCGGCGCTCGGCTTCGCCCGGCGGGCGCTCGACGAGGCGCTGTCCTTCGCGACCAAGCGCCGCCACGGAAGCGGAACGCTGGCCGACAATTCGGTGACCCAGGCCAAGCTTGCCGACATGGCGCTTGCAATCGACGCCTCGGCATTGCTCATCTATCGCGCCGCCTGGCAGCAGGACGAAGGCGGTGTCGACAACCGCCGCGCCGCAGCGATGGCGAAGCTGAACGCGACCGAGGCCGCGCAACGGGTCATCGACTCGGCCGTTCAGATCCACGGCGGTGCCGGGGTCACGCGCGGCGTGAAGGTCGAGGAGCTTTACCGCGACATCCGTGCGCTTCGAATCTACGAGGGCGCGAGCGAAGTGCAGCGGCAGATCATCGCGCGCGATTTGCTGAAGGGGGTGCAGGAATGAAGATCCTCCAGCCGCCGAACTGGCCGCGGCCCAGAGGCTATTCGAACGGCATTTCCGCCAAAGGGCGGATGATCTTCACCGGCGGAATCGTCGGCTGGGACGAGCACGAGAGCTTCCCCGAATATACGCTCCACGGTCAGTTCGCTCGGGTGTTGCGAAACACGCTTCAAATCCTCGCTGAAGACGGCGCTGGACCGCAGCACATCGTGCGCATGACCTGCTACGTCACCGACCGGCACGAATATCTGAGTTCGCGAGACGAGATCGGGGCCGCCTGGCGCGAGATCATGGGGCCGAACTATCCGGCGATGGCGCTGGTCGAGGTGAAGGGCCTTGTCGAGGCGGCCGCCAAAATAGAGATCGAGACCACCGCGGTGGTGGAGGAGGAGTGACGTACGACTCCTTCGTACGTGATCGACTGCCGCCGCCGGAGCTTTTGCCGGAGTTCCGTTTCGATTTGCCCGAAGTCCGATATCCCGAGCGGCTGAATGCCTCGGCGGAGCTGTTGAAGGGCGGCGTTCCGGACGCGCTCGCGGTCGTCAACGATCATGGCAGGTGGACCTACGCCGAGATCGACGATTTCAGCGGGCGGATCGCGCGTCTGCTGGTCGAGGAAGACGGTCTGGTTCCCGGCAACCGAGTGCTTCTTCGGGGGCCGAACAGCTACACGATGTTCGCCGCCTGGCTCGGCGTTCTGAAAGCCGGCGGAGTGGTCGTCGCGACCATGCCCTTGCTCCGCCCGGGCGAAATCGCGACCGTGATCGAGCGCGCTGCGATCAGCCACGCGATCGTCGACAGCCGCTTCATCGGCGACTTCCGTCAGGCGGTCGATCAGACCCACAGCATCAAGCACATCGTCAAATATGACGGCGACTACGGAAAGGGCGAACTCGAGACGCGCACCCAATCGCTCGAGCCGCTGCCGCCCGCCGACACCGGCCGCGACGATCCCTGCATCCTCGCCTTCACCAGCGGCACGACCGGCGTTCCGAAAGGATGCGTCCACTTTCACAGCGACGTTCTCGCGCCGTGCGACACCTTCGCGAAGCATCTCGTCGGCCCGAAGCCCGGCGATGTCTTCATGACCTCA
>DASQYQ010000158.1:0-3433 GCA_035639115.1 Sphingomicrobium sp.
AGCCGATCCGCCTCAGCTTCCTCGATTATTCGACGCTCGATTCACGGCGTCTGAGCTGCGAGCGGGAGCTGGCCCTCAATCGCCGGCTCGCTCCCGGAGTCTATCTCGAAGTGCTCCCTCTGGTGAAGCATTCCGATGGACGGCTCACCCTTGGAGGCGAAGGCGATCCCGTGGAATGGCTGCTCGTCATGCGGAGGCTTTCCGCGGCGCGCCTTTTCGACGAGGCGATCCGCAAGGCCGAGATCGTTCCAAGCGATATCGAGGCGATCTGCGACGCCCTCGCGTCATTCTACGCCGGAGCCCCCCGGGTCGACTGTCCAGAGTCCGAGTTCCGCTCGGGGTGGCTGCGGTTGATCGAGCTCATCGAGCGATCGCTCTCCGAGCCGCTTTTCGCACTTCCGGCCGATCAGGTGCGCAAGGTCAATGAAAGGCTGCTGACCTTTCTCGAGCGCGACTGGCAGCTGATCGCCACCAGGCTGAAGGATCGCCGCATCGTCGACGGCCACGGTGATCTCCGCCCGGAGCATATCCACCTCGGGCCCCCGGTGCGCATAATCGACCGGCTGGAGTTCGATGAGCGACTGCGGTGGACGGACCCGTTCGACGAGCTGAGCTTCCTTGCGCTCGAGTGCGGCGTGCTCGGCGCCGGCTGGATCGGGGAGCAGTTGCTCAACGGCCTTTCCGCGCGGCTTGGCGATCGCCCGCCTCAGGAATTGCTGTGTTTCTATCGTTGCTACCGCGCCGCGTTGCGTGCGCGGCTGACGATCGAGCATCTTCGTGATCCTGTGCCCCGAACGCCGGAGCGCTGGCCGCGCCAGGCGCGCGCCTATCTTCAGCTGGCGATGCGCTACGCGCTTCAGTCGTAGGGAATGATGTCGCTGACGGGGTCGTGCTGGTGAAGCCGGCGGATGACGTCGGCCAGGATGGGAGCCGCACCGATTGTCGTCATCCGGTCCGCAATGGCCGAAGGGACGGGAACCGAGTCGGTGACGATGAGCTCGTCGGGCCCGTGCTGTCCGAACAGCGGCGAATCCGCATGGAACAGGCTATGAGCGGCGGCGGCGATGACCCGGGTCGCCCCGGCGGTCCGGCAGGCAGCGACAGCCCTCAAGATGGTCGTGCCGCTGCTGATCAGATCGTCGAAGATGATCGTTGTCTTCCCCGCTACATCGCCAGCGAAGATCGACCCCGAAACCACGCCCATGCTGCGATGCTTGTCCATCAGGGCCTTGCCAACTGCACGGCCAAGCTTCTGCTCCAGCACATGCCGAAGGAGCTCGGCGCGCTTCATGCCGCCAGAGTCGGGCGAGACGACCGCCAGGTCCGCGTCCGGGAGCTTGGCCGCGAGATGACTGGCAAGGAGCCCCGCCACGGGAACATGCTCCGTCCGGCACGTGCGGAAGGCATTTTCGAAGGCACTAACATTATGCACTTCCAACGTGATGACTCGGTCAGTCCCGACGGCCTCGAACAAGGCGGCGACATAGCGGCTATGAACAGGATCACGGGGCTTGGTGCGACGGTCCTTGCGGCCATAGGCGATAAAGGGCGTGACTGCGGTCACGGACGCCACTCCGGAATCCTTGAGCGCACCAATGAAGAACAGCAACCGGATGAGCTTGTCGTTAGCCGAGAAACGCTCGTCGCTGTGAAGTGAATGGATGACATAAACATCGCGGCCCGCAACTTCTTCGAGCGGACGCACCTTCGCCTCGCCTCCGCCGAACTCCCGCTCTTCATGCCTTCCGAGCGGTTGTCCCAGCTGGCCGGCGATCTTCCCGCCGAGATCCTGCGAAGCCTCAAGTGCAAACAGCAGCGGCGGCGCGCTGTCCATCAGGAAGATCCGGTTGCCGCTTTGACGTTCCTGGCGGCTTCGGCCAGCAGCGACACGACTTCGGCATCTTCGGTCTGGCTGAAGTTTTCATAGAAGCTGCCGACCGCGTAGAAGAGCGAGGGACGTTCGAGGCATACGACCTCGTCGCATTCCGACTCCAGCTCGGCGAGCGTATCGGGGGGAGCCACGGGAACTGCCAGGATGAGCCGCCTGGGATGTTGGGCCCGCAGTGCACGAAGCGCAGCTTTCACGGTCCCGCCAGTAGCGATTCCGTCGTCGACGACGATCACGGTCCGGCCGGGGACCTCCGGATTGGGACGATCGCCACGATAAGCGCGCTTTCGCCGCTCGATCTCGGCGATCTGCTTCAATTTCTGCGACTCGAGATATTCGGTCGTGGCGCCGACGGACCTCGCGAGTTCCTCGTTGATGACTGCCTTCGGCGGCGTTCCATCGACAATCGCCCCGATGCCGAGTTCCTCATGAAACGGCGCACCAATCTTGCGCACGACGAGCACGTCGAGCTCGGCGCCGAGAGCTTGTGCGACTTCAAATCCCACCGGGACACCTCCCCGCGGCAGTGCGAGGACGAGAGTCTCCGGTCCGGCGAAGCGGACGAGCGAATTGGCGAGCCGACGCCCCGCCTCACGACGATCGGCGAACCCATGAAAGCTCAGCATCGTGCCGACCCCTCGCATTGCTTCGGTAAACCAAGAATTTGCTGAAGAATTTAGCGGAGCCGCGCTGTGTCTGCGTTAGGGGACTTCCCTGATATGCCGCATCCGGATTGAGGCCGATTGAGACCTCATGGGTGACGAAGATCTGGCGGCCGCGATCGCCGAGTTCGCGGGCAACATATTGCTCGACGTATCGAGCTCCACATTATGGTCCGGCGACGAGCGCGGCCGGATTGCTGATCTCATTACAAATGGGCTCGTCCTGGCAGCCCTTGCCACACATCGTCCTCGCGACAGGATCCTCTCGGAAGAGGGCGATGGCGGGGCCAGTGACAAGGCAATTCGCTGCTGGATCGTTGATCCACTCGATGGAACACGCGAATTCGTCGAGGGCCGCGACGATTGGGCAGTCCACATCGGATTGGCCGTGAACGGGAGGCCGGAGGTCGGAGCCGTGTCCGTCCCGCGCAAGAAGCTGCTCCTGCGCTCCGATCGACCGCCACCGCTTCCGCGGCCCGACGCAAAGGCGCGCATCCTTGTCAGCAGAACCCGGCCCGCTGCGCAGGCGGATCGAGTCGCGGAGCTATTGCACGGAAATCTGATCCCAATGGGATCGGTGGGCGCCAAGATCGCGGCGCTGCTCGCCGGTGAAGCTGACATCTACCTGCATAGCGGAGGACAATCGCAGTGGGACAGCTGCGCTCCTGTCGCGATTGCAATCGCCGCTGGCTTTGACGCCACCCGGCTAAATGGCGAGCCGCTGGTGTACGGGAGCGAGAACCCCGAGCTTGCGGACATCGTTGTGAGCCATCCGCACATTACCTCGCGCTTGCGCGACGCGTTGGCCGACATTGGGGAGCGAGCACCGGAAGCGGTTGGTTGAGCATGCTCTTCGAAGCGATCCACAAATCGTCGGACGAGC
>DASQYQ010000159.1:0-4780 GCA_035639115.1 Sphingomicrobium sp.
AGGCAGTCATGGCAAAACGGCGCAGTTCGACGATCCCCCATTACAAGCGCCGCCGCAAAGGCTCCTTCTTCGGCCGGCTGATCGGCTGGATCGTCAAGCTGGTCCTAGGCCTGCTGCTGTTTTCGGTCCTTTGGGTTTTAGCCTATCGTTTCCTAAACCCGCCCATCACGATCAACATGATCGGCGACATCATCCACGGCAATGGCGCGCATAAGGAATGGATGCCGATCGGCGAGATCGACCGGGACATGGTACGAGGGGCGATCGCGGGCGAAGACAGCAAGTTCTGTTCACATAACGGCTTCGACTTCAAAGCCATTGAGAACGCTATGCAAAGAAACGCATCCGGTGGCCGGATCCGCGGCGGGTCCACGATCAGCCAGCAGACCGCCAAGAACGCCTTCCTATGGAACGGCGGTGGCTATGCAAGGAAGGGCGCCGAAGCCTGGTTCACCTTCCTCATCGAGCATCTCTGGGGCAAGCGCCGGATCATGGAGGTTTATCTGAACCTAGCCGAGACCGGGATCGGCACCTACGGGGTCAACGCCGGTTCCCAGCGCTATTTCGGCCATGACGCGAGCGCGATGAGCGCGACCGAGGCGGCCCGCATCGCCGCAGTCCTTCCGCTCCCAAAAGAGCGTGAAGCGATCACCCCGAAGGGCTTCACGCGCCGGTACGGCAACATCATTGCCGTGCGCATTCCGGTTGTGGCGAACAACGGCCTTGACGCCTGTGTCTACAAGGGCGCAGCAGCGCCGGTGAACAAGGCGCCTCCGAGCGTGGCGAAGGCGCCGCGCCCGCTACCCGGCGAGGAATATGAGAGCCCCAAGGCTGCCCTTCCGCCAGTCGAGAATGTCGTGAACACACTGCCGCCGGCTTCCGCAGAGCCCTCCAATGTCGCCAAGCCTCAGCCCGGGCCCGAACAGAATGAAGCGGCGCCGCCGCCGCCCCAACCGAAGGAACTTGGCAACGGCGTCTAGCCATTGCGCCGAACGGTTCGTGAACCACGGTTCGCTCCGGAACGGCGCCTCTCCCCTGTCCGTTGAAGCACCAAATTCAGGCAAGGAGGAGTTTATGGCTACGCGTACCCAAAGCGGGCAATCGAACCGTTCATCGTCGAACCGCAGCAGCTCGAACGGAAGCAGCAGGAGTGGCAGAAGCAGCCAGCGCAGCGCCTTTTCATGGGGCGAAAACGCCGGCCCGGTCATCGCCGCTGCGCTCGGCGGCGCCGCGATCGGCTTTGCTGCCAATTTCGGGCGCAAGTTCATCACGCAGGCGGTATCCGGACTTTCCGGCGACTGGGACGAAGTGCTCGCAGCCGAGCATGACCTGACGCTCGCGGTGTTCGATAAGATGCTCGCGACGGACTCCACCCAGACGTGGAAGCGCAGCATGTTGCTGATGCAGCTGACCCACATGCTCGACAAGCATGCTCATGAGGAGGAGATGGTCGTCTATCCCGCTCTCCGCGACGCAGGCCAGACGACAGAAGCCGACCAGCTCAACAGCGAGCACGGCTACATCAAGACCTTCCTCTACGACCTCGGACAGATGGGACCGGATTCGCCGACATGGCTCGACAAGGTCCGCCAGTTCCGCAACCTCGTCGCCGAGCATGCCAAGATGGAGGAGGAGCAGGTCTTCCCCGCGTTCAAGCGCGACCTCGACGAAGAGCAGAATGCGAAGATTACCGCGCTCGTGAACAAGGACGGGTTCTGGCAGGCTTAGCCGACTAGAGCGAGGCGCGGCGGCTCCTGAGCAGAGAGATCGACCGCGCCTTCTCCCGCGATGCGCTCGATGCGGGCGGCGAGTTCTGCGTCGAGCGCATAGTCGCGTCCGACGACCAGTGTCGCTTCCCCCCCACCGGCAAGTGGAAGGACAAAGCGAATCAAGCCGTTGGACCCGCGCGCATCTCCCACTTCGCGGGCAATCCGCTCGGCGGTCGCCCCGTCCGCGACATTTACCGTCATTTGCAGGCGAGTCCGCTTAGCAAGGTCGGATAGCGGCTGAACGCGCTTGATAGTGACGCGCGGGAATTCGTCGCCCGAGCGGCGATCGAGCTCGACAGTCAGAAGTCCGCACTGACCAGCCTTCGCCGCGGCCTCGAGCGCCGCCGTCGCCTCGTCATCGAAGGCGGTCGCAACGAACTGTCCGGAACTGTCGCTGAGCGTCGCCATCATGTAGCGGCGCCCACGGGCCGAGGTCCGCCATCGCGTGTCCTCGATTAGCCCCGCCATGGTCGAGCTGACTCGCTCGCCATCCGCAATCCGAACATCGGCGAGCTCGGCGAAGGTCTTGACCTTGTGAGCGTCTAGAAGGTGCTTGGCGGCATCGACCGGATGCGCCGAGAAATAGAACCCGAACGCCTCGCGCTCGGCAGCCATTCGTTGCGCCAGCCCCCAAGATGCCTCGCGCGGCAACCGGATCGGCGCAGCTTCCGCCGAATTCACGCCGAATAGCCCAGCCTGTCCCGTTTCGCGCTGCTCGTGCGCGCTCGAGGCATGAGCAAGAATTGTCTCCGCACCGCCGAAGACCGCCGCCCGCTCCGGCTTGATCGCATCGAACGCCCCCGCACCGGCAAGGCTTTCGACCTGGCGGCGGTTGAGCAGCCGCGGGTCGATGCGTGTCGCGAAGTCCTCAAGGCTGGTGAACGGCCCTCCCCGCTCGCGCTCTTCGACCAACCCTTCCATCGCCTTCTCACCGACGCCCTTGAGGGCCCCAAGCGCATAGCGGACGGCTCCATTCTCGACGGTGAAGGATGCGCGGCTCGAATTGATTTCGGGCGGCAGGCACTCGATCCCGCCGCGCCGCATGTCCTCGACGAACATCGATAGCTTGTCGGTAAGCGCGATGTCGAAGCTCATTGAGGCCGCGTAAAATTCGGCCCGGTGGTGCGCCTTCAACCAGGCGGTCTGGTACGTCAGCAGCGCGTAGGCAGCGGCGTGGCTCTTGTTGAACCCATAGCCAGCGAACTTGTCGATCAAATCGAACAGTTCGTTTGCCTTCGCCGCCGGGATGGAGTGATGCTCGGCGCAACCCTTCACGAAGGTTGCGCGCTGCGCGTCCATTTCAGACTTGATCTTCTTGCCCATCGCTCGGCGGAGAAGGTCGGCGCCCCCGAGCGAGTAGCCGGCGAGGATCTGCGCGGCCTGCATGACCTGCTCCTGATAGACGAAGATCCCGTAGGTCTCCTTCAGAATGCCTTCGAGCAGCGTGTGCGGATATTCGATTTGCTCCTCGGCGTTCTTGCGGCGCCCGAACATCGGAATGTTGTCCAGCGGGCCCGGGCGATAGAGCGCATTGAGTGCGATGATGTCCTCGAAAACCGTCGGCTTCACCGCCGATAGCGTGCGGCGCATGCCTTCGGATTCGACCTGGAACACCCCGACCGTGTCGCCGCGCTGAAGAAGCTCGAAGACTTCCGGATCGTCCCACGGAAGTGCTCCGAAATCGACCTCGATGCCTTGCTCCGCGAGGAGCCGCTGCCCTTCTTTAAGAACCGAGAGCGTCTTCAGCCCGAGGAAGTCGAACTTCACGAGCCCCGCAGCCTCGACATATTTCATGTCGAACTGAGTCACCGGCGTGTCCGACCGCGGGTCGCGATAGAGCGGGACCAACTCGTCAAGCGGGCGGTCGCCGATCACCACGCCCGCCGCGTGCGTCGAGGCGTGGCGCGGCAGACCCTCCAGCTTCATCGCAAGGTCGAACAGCCGCTTGACGTCGGGGTCCTTATATTCAGCCGCAACCTCGGAAACGCCGTTCAGCGAACGCTCCAGAGTCCATGGATCAGCCGGAAGGTTCGGGATCAGTTTCGCGAGTCGGTCCACCTGTCCGTAAGGCATCTGCAGCACCCGCCCCGTGTCCTTCAGCACCGCGCGGGCCTTGAGCCGTCCGAAGGTGATGATCTGGGCGACCTTGTCGCGGCCGTACTTCTGCTGGACGTAGGCAATCACCTTATCGCGGTGCGTTTCGCAGAAGTCGACGTCGAAGTCCGGCATGGACACGCGCTCGGGATTGAGGAAGCGTTCGAAGAGCAAACCAAGAGCGATGGGATCGAGGTCGGTGATCGTCAGCGACCAGGCGACGACCGATCCCGCACCGGACCCGCGGCCCGGACCGACCGGAATGTCGTTGGCCTTCGCCCATTTGATGAAGTCGGCGACGATCAGGAAGTAACCCGCGAACCCCATGCTGGTGATTGTTTCGAGTTCATATTCAAGCCGCTCCCAGTACTTGGCTTTCTCTTCCTCCGGGCGACCGCTCAATCTCTTGTCGAGGCCTGCGTGCGCATCGTCGCGAAGCTGATCATCCTCGTTTTCGCCAAGCCGCGGGAGGATCGGCCTTCTCTTCGGGGCAGCCACCGCGCAGCGCCGGGCAATGACGGCCGTATTCGCGAGGGCCTCTGGCAGATCCTCGAACAGCTTCTCCATCGCCGGGCCATCCTTCAGCCATGCATCGGGCGAGGAGCTCTGCCGGTCAGCGCTTTCGACATAAGCGGAGTTGGCGATGCACAGCATTGCATCGTGGGCGGCGTGGAACGAGGGATCGACGTAGGCTGCTGGGTTGGTCGCGACCAAGGGCAAATCCCGAGCGTAGGCCAGCTCGATCAGACCAGCTTCCGAAGCCTCTTCGACAGCATCGTTCCGCCGCGCGATCTCGACGTAGAGACGACCGGCGAACAGCTTCTCCAAACGGTCGAGATAGGCTTCGGCCCTGAGCTGCTGGCCCTCGGCAATCAGCCGAGCAAGCGCGCCTTGCGCCCCGGCCGTCAGTGCGATCA
>DASQYQ010000160.1:0-4000 GCA_035639115.1 Sphingomicrobium sp.
CCGAGCGCATTGACGAATTGTTCTTCCGAAAAACGCAATGCTGTGGCGATGCCCGCCGCCGCCCCGAGCGCCCCCAGCACTGCCGTCGGATGGAAGCCCGCCTTGTGGATGCGCTTCGGCGCCACCAGGCTCGCCCGGCACACCAGCTCGCACCCCACCGCGATTCCCGCCAGCGCGTCCGCACCTTTCAAACGGTCTCTCTCGGAAATGGCGAGGACGGCAGGAACCACGACCGCCCCCGCATGCACCGGCCCGCCTTCGAACGTGTCATCGAAGTCCTCGCCGTGGGCGGCGGTGCCGTTGACGAAGGCGGCGCCGGCGCTGTCGAGGGCGCGGGAGTGGCCGATGGCGGTGCAGGCGCCGGCGCTTTCCCAGCTCTTCACGGCGGCGAGGACGTAATCGCTCTTTCGCGCGGCGACGCAAAGGCCGGCGATGTCGACGAGCAGCTTTTCGGCGGTCTCGCGAAGCTCCTTCGCTCGCTCTCGCGCAGGAGCGATTCGCGACGCGAGCTCTTCGCTGACGGATGGCATCGCGCGATTCTACGAAATGCCTCGAGCGCCCCTCTTGGCGCCCCGAAATGTGTTGACCGCGCCCAGTGCCGAGCGTAAGGTGGGTCGCGTCCCCGGTAGTCGCCTGTCGTAGCGCTGGCCTCGGCCCGCGATCCTTCAGCATCTTCTCCCGTGCCGCGATCCGCAGGCAACGAAGGTCAACGTCGGAGCGAGAACATGGAGTGGGGCATCATCGAGAGCCGCTGGCACGAATACAAGGCCGCGGCCAAGCGACGGTGGGACAAGCTCTCCGAAGCACAGATCAGCAACACGCGCGGCAACCGCGAGTATTTGCTGAAGCGCGTGCAAGAGGCCTATGCGATCGGCCGCGACGAAGCCGAGCGGCAGCTCGCCGACTGGCAGGAGAGGCAGTTCGACCGGTTGGCGCCGGCGGCCAACCGCCCATGAGCACGTTTCGCCCCTACCTTGTCCTCGTGCAGCCGCCGGCCGTGGAATGCAACGTCGTGCCGATCCGCAGGTCGCCCACACACGGCACGATGGCGCGGGCGCGGGCCGATGGAACGTACGCTCGCGAGACGTCATGGCGCGACCTCGTGCGCCGATTGACCAAGAGCCTGGCGAGGCGCTGAGCGTCCATGGACTGGGCACGCATCCAGGCCGACTGGCAGTACTACAAGAGCCTCGCCGGCCAGCGCTGGGCGAAGCTCACGGCCGCCGATCTCGACATCATCGCCGGCCGGCGCGAGCTGCTCGCCGCGCACATCCAGCAGATGTACGGCATCTCGAAAAACGCCGCGCAGATGCAGCTCGAATCCTGGCAGGGACGGCAGCAGGAGCCGGGCGAGGCTTAGACCGCCTTATGCGATCACCCCGGTAGGGACGGACGTCTGAGTCGCTGAGCCCGGCGGCGCCGATTCGACGAGCGACCTGAGCGCGGTGCGTCGATGAAATTTACACTGGGTTGCCACGCCTCCGTATCACGTTGATTTCGCTGTGATGAACGGTTCTTGCTTGGTCCCGAAGGAGAAGAACTTCGGAGGCCGGGGAGAATGACGAATCGCGAAAGCAACGTCACTGCGCGCCGTGGGGCAGTCCGTGCCCTGCGCGCACTCGCATTGAGCCTGGGGCTGGTGAGCACCGCGGCGCTCGCGGCGCCGTTCTTCTTCAGCACCGGGGACCCTGACGGGAAGATCGCCACGGCTTCCCGCCCCGGAGGACCGGGAGTGCTCGAGATCGAGTCGGCGGACGACTTCATCCTGAGCCAGAGCACGTCCATCACCAGCGCGACCTTCTTCGGGCTGATGCCGAGCCGCGCCAGCGTCAGCCAGGTGCGCGTGGAGATCTACCGCGTCTTCCCGGCGGACTCGCAGAGCCCTCCCTCTGGACAGGTTCCAACGCGGACGAATTCGCCGTCGGATGTCGAGCTCGACGATCGAGATTCGGCGAGCGCGAATCTCAACTTCTCGACCAGCGTCCTCGCCACGAGCTTCACCGCGGCGAACTCCGTGCTCGACGGGATATTCCCGATCCCGAAGCAGAACACCGGCGGAGACGGTTCCGTAACCGGAGAGGAAGTCGAGTTCAGCGTCACGTTCACCACCCCGTTCCTGCTCGGGCCCGACCACTACTTTTTCGTGCCCCAGGTCATGTTGGATAGCGGGAACTTCTTCTGGCTGTCCGCGCCGAAGCCCATCGTCGCGCCCGGGACGCCGTTCACCCCGGACCTCCAGAGCTGGATCCGCAACGCAGACCTCGCGCCCGACTGGCTGCGCATCGGCACCGACATCGTCGGCGGCAACCCGGCCCCGACTTTCAACGCTGCCTTTTCGCTCACCGGAGAGACGCTCGCCACCGTCCCTGAGCCCGGAACGCTCGCGTTGCTGGGGTGGGGTCTCGTTGCCGCGCGGGTGTTTCGTCGCCGCGGACAATAAGCCGCCTCGACGAGGCAGACAGCCGCGATGAACCGCTCCATCCTCCTATGGGGTTTGCTGCTCGGCGGCCCTTTCGGCATCGTCGCCGCCTTGGCGCAAGACGATGCTTCCCTGTATGGAACGTACCGCGTCGAATTCCAGCCGGTCGACCTCGACGGGCTGGAAGGCTGCACGCTCGTCTACCAGGCTTTGCAGGCCGACCCGGCCTACCCCGGGCGAGAGCCGGTGTCCGTCTCCGGCCAGATCGGCGTTTTCCGGACTCCCGGTGGCTCGCTGCTGGCGCTCAAGATCGGCTTGAAAGACATCGCTCCGAACGCCGCGCGAGCCCAGCCGAATTTCGCCTATCTGCAATCGGCGAGCTGGTCGACGGCAAAGCGGCTCGGCGTGGTGGGCGACCTGGGAGAAGGCTTCGCGGTGTTCGGCATCAGGCTGAGCGACCCGGTCGCGGGCAAGCTGCTCGACGAGATGCTCGATCGCGCGAAGGTGACGGTCGGCTTCGACCGCGTCGAAGGCGGAGCCGACGTCCTGGTGCCTCTGGACCTGACGGTCTCGAGCGCCGAAACGACGCCGGGCGGCAGCTTTCGGCGCAAGCACTCCTCGGAAGCCGTCACCCGCTTCCGCGAGTGCCTTGCGAGCTTCCGCAGCGTTGCCGGCGTGCCCGGCATGTGAGACGGAGACAACCGCCGCCGCGACTAGAAGCAAGGTGGGTCCTAGCATCGCGAGAAACGGCAGATAGCCGAGCATTGCCCGAAGCCGGGCGGCGAGCGCTTTGCGCTTGCTCGATTCTTCCGCGTTGCCCATGCCTCGTTTAACTCGACGGGCGAGGCAGAAATTCCCGACGGCAGATCGCGCTTCGCAGCTATTTCTGCGTAAGCCTAGCGGATGTCGATTTCGAACGCCGGACGCAGCTCCTGCAGGTTGCTCTTCGGTGCCCAGGGTCCGGCGACGCTGGAGTTCGTGGTGTTGAGCAGGAACGTCGTCATGCCGGGAGTCGAGATATCGTCGAGCGAGAGGTTCCACGCGATCTGCGTGTCGTTCGCTCCGGGGCCCATCACGAGCCAGTAGCGCGTGCCGGCGGCAAGCTGCGGATGCGTGCTCGAGAAAATATGCGCCGGGGCGTCGACGGTCGTCGGCGCGGGTTGAACTCGCACGTTGAATACGGTCAGCGCTTCGATCACTCCGGCCGGGGCGTTGTTCGAATCGGCCGTGATCCATACCAGCAGGCTGTTCGTGCCGCTTTGCCATCCGATCGGCGCCTGGATATGTCGCAGCTGCCCTGCCTGCTGAGGCGTGAAGCTGACCGCGATCATCTGCGCAGCGCCGGCGCCCGAGCCGCTTATCGGCGCGTAGTTCGTGCCGATGCAATCGAAGTCCTGCCAGGTCTTCGTCGAGCCGGGAAAAGTAAATTGCTGGCACTTGGCGCTGTTGAGAAAGCGCGGACCGAAATTGCCGGCCAACCAGGCGTCGCACATGCCGTTGTCGCAGCACTGTCCCGTGATCGGATGCAGTGTCCCCACCGGGCACGAATAGCAGAGCGGGCAACCCGCGACGGAAAAAGTG